>JAYEOJ010000371.1:0-2805 GCA_034722835.1 Bacteroidota bacterium
CTTCCAGGGGAATGTGCTTATTGCCGATAAGCGTTTCCTGGAGCAGTTTCCGGAGAGCAGTGGTACCCATATATTTCTGGTGGACGGAGCCATCACGGATACGGCCATGATTCATTCGGAACTTGGAAGGGGAATGCGTGACCTGGGCTGGGATATGGAACTTACGGCCCATCGCCTGGCTGAGTTCAATTCGGTAACCAATGCTTACCTCTCCATTTTTATGGTGCTTGGGGCGCTTGGACTGCTTGTTGGAACCTTTGGACTGGTGGTGGTGCTCTGGAGAAGTGTCATGGAACGCAGCAGGGAGATTGCCCTGCTGAAGGCAGTGGGATATGGCCGGAAAAAGATTCGCCGCCTGGTAGTCAGGGAGTATATGTTCCTCCTGCTTATGGGCATCGGTACGGGCTTTGTGACCGCCATTGTGGCCACCCTGCCCTCCATACTGAATGCCCATACCGGAACCTCCTTCTCATCCATCCTGATCTGGCTTGTGGTCCTGGTGGCCAATGGCTGGTTCTGGATTCACCTGATAAGCCGTTCAGCACTCAGGAACGAAGCGATTTATTCGGCGCTCAGAAACGAGTAATTCATAATTTCCTACCTTAGGGAAAATGAAACAGCTTCACGCGGATAGCATCGGGGCATGGAGATCCTGGCTTCAGAAGAATCATGACAGCGAGACCGTGGTCTGGCTGGTCTTTCGGAAGAAGGGGGCCGGACCGGTTCCTTTTGGGTATCAGGAAGCACTGGATGAGGCGCTCTGTATGGGATGGGTGGACAGCCTGCTGAAAAAGATCGACGAAGTCAGTTATGTGCGCAAGTTTACACCCCGTAAAGCGTCCAGCACCTGGTCGGATCGTAACAAGGTGCGTGTGGAGCAGCTGATCCTCGAAGGAAGAATGATGCCGCCGGGCATGAAGACCATTGAGGTGGCCAGGGAAAGTGGCATGTGGGACAAAGGGGTGAAACCACCGGAGGTGGATGAGAGTCTTCCGGGAGCCCTGTTATCCGCTTTCCAGAACAATCCACTGGCAAGGGATCATTATTTCGGAATGCCTGACAGGGCACAAAAGCAATTTAATATCTGGATCAATATGGCCAAAAGGCCCGAAACTGTCAGCAAACGATTGGATGAATCCATCCGCCTGCTGGAGAAAGGAGAGGAGTTGGGTTTGAAGTAGGTAGTGGTTAATGGATTAATGGGTTATCATAGATGATTTCTTCGGATGGATAAAAAAGAAGTGGTATTACTGACCGGGGCATCCGGGCACATGGGCTTTGAGGCGTTTAAGTTGCTTTGGGAAAAGCGGAACCGCTACGATATTATCCTCCTTCTAAGGCCATCGAAAAAGAACAGGAAGCAGTTCCGGAAATATGAACGTCAGGCGGGGATGCAAGCTAAGCGGGGGCAGAGCAGAGAAATTGTTGCGGGCAAGGGATTCAAAATTGTCTGGGGTGATGTGTTGAACCGCGAAGATGTGGTTGAGGCTTGCAAAGGCATTGACTGGTGTCTGCATCCCATGGCCCTGATCTCTCCAGAAGCGGACCGGAACCCGGAGATGTCCTATAAGGTGAATGCACAGGGAACCCAATTCCTGGTTGAGGCCATAGAAGCAGAGGATCCGGAGCATATCAGGCT
Source organism: Bacteroidota bacterium (assembly GCA_034722835.1). Taxonomy (GTDB): domain Bacteria; phylum Bacteroidota; class Bacteroidia; order Bacteroidales. Next base: position 1,640 of record JAYEOJ010000371.1, read on the forward strand.
GGTAAATATAGGGACTGTTGCGGAGTATGGGGACCGCCTTCCACCGGCACATATGGCCCGAACAGGCGATCCTGTGAATCCCAGTATATATGATCACTATGCCATCAGCAAAATTAAAGCAGAGCTCTCGGTAATGCAGTCCCGTATCAGGCACCGGGTCTCACTGCGGCAAACCTTCATCATGATCCCGGATCTTCTTTCCCTGAAGGATCCCATCATGTTCCACCAACCCATCAATTCCTGTATGGAGAATATCACTGCCCGTGACTCGGGCCGCCTTCTGGTCAACTGCCTGAAAATCCCTGATGATTCTGATTTCTGGGGTGGCTACTACAATATATCGGGCGGACCGGGCTGCAGGATTGTTTTCCTGGAGTTGCTGGAAGGAATCTATGGTATGCTGGGGATTCGTTACAGAAAGGTGATGGAGCGTCGCTGGTTTGCCCTGAAGAATTTTCATATGCAGTTCTTTGAAGATTCAGGGAAATTGAATGACTACCTGCATCACTGGGAAGGAGGACAAAGCCTGGCAGATTACTACAAAGAGGTAAGGACAAACCTGCCCGTAATTTTGAAGGCCACGGCCTGGTTTGCCAAATACCTTCCCCCATTCCGGTGGTTTGTGGAACTTATGACCAGGGGACAGCTTAAAAAGCTGACCCATATGGAAGATGGGACCATGCATTGGATAGACCGGAACAATACCGGCAGGATCAAGGCCTTTTACGGATCCCCGCAGGCCTACCACAATATACCAGGCTGGGACAGGGACATGCCTTCCCTGGATCATACACAGCCTTACACAAGACTGGATCATGGTTACGATGAGGCTAAGGAGGAGCTGGAACTGAATGATCTTCAGCAGGCAGCCCTCTTCAGGGGTGGGGAGTTGGTTTCTAAGGAGTGGAGTGGGGATATGAACCAGCCTCTTTCCTGGATGTGCTGCCAGGATCATCCTTTTAAGATGAGCCCTCATGCAGTTCTTAAAGGGGGACACTGGTGCCTGGAATGCATCTCCCCACCCTGGAACCACCATTTGGTGGTGAAAAAAAATCACTTTGCTGCCCGGGTCTTAAAACATTCTTCCATATAATAGCAGGATCTTGCATAGCTGATAAACATTGAGAACTCATATCAAGGTTTAAGGATAAGCTTAGACAAGTGCT
>JAYEOJ010000372.1:0-2805 GCA_034722835.1 Bacteroidota bacterium
ATCTGTTCACATTTAATAATACCCTGAGGACCAAACCCCATAATTTTTATTACCAGGCCGGCATTTACAGCTCGGGCAACCTGATAGATGTGTTTGCCGGAATTGGAAAAGAGGCTTCTGACCGGCCCTATTATTTCCTGAATAACATCTACTCCCAGCATATTAAATTCACTTCCGATTTCAGGTATTACCTGCACGGCTTAAAAAATTCATTTGCGTTCCGGTTTTACGCAGGCCTTGGAATACCTTATGGGAATTCAGAAGTATTACCGTACGTGGAGCAATTTTTCAGTGGTGGGGCCTATAGCATCAGGGGATTTACGGCCCGTTACGTAGGCCCGGGTTCTTATTACGAGGAGAGTGATGGTTACATTGACCAGTCGGGCGATATCAAGCTTGAAAGCAGCATGGAATACCGGTTTGGGATATCAAAGGTGCTTAAAGGAGCTTTCTTTCTTGATGTTGGAAATATCTGGCTGGCAAATGAGGATGAGAACAGACCCGGAGCAGAATTCAACATCCAGACCTTCCAAAATGAACTGGCGGTTGGAACAGGTTTTGGACTCAGATTCGATTTCACCTTTTTTGTGCTAAGGACCGACCTGGGTTTCCCCATAAGAAATCCCTATGAAACAGAAGGGAAAAACTGGTTGATCGGGGACAGGAAGATGTTCTCTGATGCCTTGTTTTATCTGGCCATCGGATACCCGTTCTAGTCAGACGGTCAATTTCCTACAAGCGGAAGGTGTGGGTATATTTCAGCATGATGGCCCGGTTATAATAGGAGGGAGGTTCGGGTACGGTATCATCAGCTACCATGAAGCCCCTGTATTCGTTGTAAACCAGATAGAGGTCATTCCCTTCCCTGGGATTGTACCGGATCCTGAAATTGCCAACAAATACCTCATTGGCAGTATTAAACTGTACAAAGGCACTGGCTGAAAGTTTGGTGCTATACATGTACAGTATACTGGCACGCGCGATATGTGCCTGCATGCTCTGATCCCTGTCCGGGAAGGTGACGTAATTGTACTGGTAGGTCCCGCTTAATTGAAGGCTTGCAGAGAGACTCAGGATGGGTTCAGCTCCCACAGATACAATGTTTCCATCGTAGAAGCCCCCTGCCTCCAGATTGATCCGGGCCGAGATGGGTTTGTTTGATGGCGTAAAAATCCTTGCTTCCATGGCCGTAAAGGAATATTCTCCTGCCGGGATCATGGCCTCGTCTGACAGGTCAAAATCCTCATCAACCCCTTCTTTCATGTACTTGAGCTCCACAAAGGCACCCAGCCCATTTTTCATAATAAAGAGCCATCCGGGTGCGATCTCCATGGATTCCAGACTGCCATCGGATACCCGGTTGTATCTCCGGGCCGAGAACATCGTACGGTTACTGAAAAACTTTGAATCTTCGCCGTGAATCCAGCCATACTGTAACCTGGCACCCATTCCCTGGATGTCTTTACGCCTGAGGAAGCCCACTTCCGGGTTCATCTGCTCCCCGGTAAAGGTGTAGTTCAGGTCATAGGCAAAACCTTCATCCGTTCGGCGTTCCCAGGTGATTCCCACAAAGGTGGGGTCGGTTGAAAAGAATTTGTTCTCAGCTTCGGTCTCAAAGGTCTGAGCCACCCGTACATCCAGGTAATCATCCCCGAACATGCGGATGATCCCGTCCAGGCCATAGGCCATATTGTAGTCGCCGTTAGTGCCGATCCTGGAAGTCATGATGCCTCCCACATAAGAGTTCTGATTGATTACCTGCCTGCGTATCCTGGCCACACCGAAATTCTCAGAGGGGGTGTCCAGATGGGCCTGGGTTTGCATATCCAGGATCCCCACATCCCATTTATTAACCCGGCCTGTCATCCGGGCACCTCCGAAAATACGTACCTGCTCTCCATCCACAATGCCTATCCGACGGCTGTAAAACAGATTGTTTGAACGCCCCCCCAGACTGAAGTTGAATATTCCGGACCGTTCCTGGAAAAAGAGTCGTTTTTCAGGGAAAAACAGGGAATAGCGGGTCAGGTTCACCTGTTCATCATCTGCTTCCACCTGTGCAAAATCGGTGTTGGCAGTAAGATCGAGGGTCAGGTTACTGGTGAGGCTGTATTTCACATCCAGTCCCGCTTCCAGTTCAGGTTCATTCTCCTTCAGGTAATCCGTTTCTGCCTCATTCAGCTCCCAGTTGCTGGAGTATCCTCCAAGTACATACGGAGAAATATAGAGTAGATTCTTCGATTCAACATTCTCAAGTTCAATGCTTTGCGCCAGCGAAGGTTTTAGGTTGGCGGAAAATCCATATTTGGGATCGATAAGAGGATAGGTCACCGTCTCGTTTGCATAACTGATCCTTCTGTTCAGAATCATTCCCATGGTAATCTTCCCATTGATGGTTTGAAACTGCAGGCTGGAAAACGGGATCCGCATCTCCACATACCATCCCCGTTCATCACTTGTGGTTTCAACATCCCAGAAGGTGTTCCAGCTCCGGTTGATGGAGCCCATGCCACCGCCTCCGCCTTCTCCATCATTGGAGACGGTATAGTCAATTCTGGCTCCCGAAGGCATGGTAAAAAAGGCCAGAGCATTTTCATTATCGTCATAGGTATCCAGGACGATCCCGAACTGGTCCGAGTTCCTGGATCGTTCATCCCTCTTCTTACTGGTAGAGGTGATGTTATCCGGATCTTTACTGAATAGCCTTGCACCAATCCAGAGATAATTCTGGTCGTATCCTACCATGACTTCACTGAGCTCTGAAGGCTCGGCCCCGTAATTTGGTGTATGAACAATCATGGGAAA
>JAYEOJ010000373.1:0-2797 GCA_034722835.1 Bacteroidota bacterium
TCATTGGCCAGTTTCAGGCTTGCATCCACACCACAGGGCTCTCCGGGGTGGATTCCGTTGTTGATAAACAGGATGTTTTTACCCGATTCCCGGATCTGTTCCGGAGAGAAATGTTGTCCCCTGTCAATCACAAAGAGGTGGAGTGGTCTCCCCGCATCGGTCCACCCGACCTCCAGCAGGGCGGCGTCCTCGTATTGTTCATCCAGCCATCGATACATGTCTATGGCCTCCTGCCAGGTGACCGTTTCATTATCAGCATATCTCAACTCTACCTGAGCCCTGAGCGGATGGATGATCCCGGCCAGCAGGAGGATTCCGCTTAGCAGCTTGCGCAGGATATTGCTATAGTCTTGCTTGTTCCAGTTCATGTTCCAGTTTTCCAAAGTAGTCTTGTACCTCCTTTACGGCCCCTTCCATTTCATTTTTATTACGGCCCGGTTTGCGAATATAGTTAATCACGCCAAGGGGACCGGATTTTTCCGCATCTGCCTGTGAAACGGTCCTGAGCTGTAAATTATACTGATTGAAAAAGAGGCATAGCTCATCATATTGCTTCCGGTACTGTTCAATCAGACGGCCGCACAGGTAGCATCCTTCAGAGAGATGTTCAAACCTGGTTTTTACATTCTCCAGGATCCGGACCCCAAGCTCTTCAAGGGGGATGCCCCGCATGAGATAGATCTCAGCATAGCGGTAAATACCGATAATACCAAGTGCTTCCAGATCATCAGCCACACAGAGAATTCCCAGGATCTCAGGTGGCGTTTCAGGCGTAAATGAGGCATAAATCTGTTCCTCTTTTCGGTCGTGCAGTTCTATGGCCAACAGGATCTCCTGCATACGTTCAGGTCTTGTTCTGCCTGCATCGCTGAACCACTTAAGACAAAGTTCACTCCCCAGCCTGCCATGATCTTCACGCGTGGAGTAAACCATGCCCAGATCGTGGAAGAAAGCAGCGATCAATACCCCTTCCACCAGGGACGGATCGATCCCGGAATTAAATGTGGCGATCTCCCTCAGCAGGGCTTTGCACAGGTTCCATACGCGCAAATGGTGGGTATGATCATGGGAGGGAAGCGACTTGTTTCGAAAAAGTGCCTTTGCATGGGTATACAGCTCATTCAACCAGGATTTTTCAGCCTGGTCGATCCATATTTCAAGCTCAGGCTTCAAGTGTATCAGCTTACCTGGGTTAGTTTCAGCATATTGGTCTTTCCCTTCTCCAGGATGGGGATGCTGCCCACATGGACCACCAGGTCCCCTTTCTTAAGCAGGTTCTGGCTGACCAGGTACTCCTCCGTATAAACAACGTAGTCGTTGATATTACTGCATTCTCCAAAATAGAAGGCCCTGGCACCCCAAACCAGCGACATATCGGTAAGCAGATCCTCGTTCATGGTAAATGTAAGGATCGGAGCTTTGGGTCGGTGTGAACTGATTCTGATGGCAGTAAATCCAGAATGTGTTAGGGTAACGATGGCCGCTGCATTCACCTGTTCGGCAAGTTGAACCGCGCTGAGACATATGGAATCTGCCAGAAAGTTTTTTGCCCCCGGAGGCGATGCGTGCCCTTTGTTATAAATATACTCCTCAGTTTCAGTAGAGTCGATGATCATCTGCATATTTCGCACTGTCTCCACAGGATATTTACCAACTGAGGTTTCACCGCTCAGCATCACCGAGTCTGCACCATCCAGCACTGCATTGGCCACATCGTTGGCTTCGGCTCTTGTGGGCGTGGGATTGGTGATCATGCTCTCCATCATCTGCGTGGCCACAATCACCGGTTTCGATTTCCTGTGACATCTCTTGATGATGTCCTTCTGAATCAGAGGCACTTTATGGAATTCGACTTCCACACCCAGGTCACCCCGGGCCACCATCACGGCATCGGAAGCACTGATGATTCCCTCAATCTCTTCCAGGGCTTCAGGTTTTTCAATTTTAGCTATGATCCTTGCAGTACTGGAATGGGCATCAATGATTTTCCTGAGGTCCAGGATGTCCTTTTCCTTTCTTACAAAGGAGAGAGCAATCCAGTCCACCTGGTGATCCAGGATGAACTGTGCATCTATGATATCTTTTTCGGTCAGACTGGGTTGGGAGATTTTAGTATGAGGCAGGTTCACCCCCTTCTTGCTGGAAAGCGGACCGCCTGCGATTACTTTACAGCTAACCGTGTCGGTCCTGTTGGATCCGGTCACTTCAAAAATCAGTTTCCCATCGTCCACCAGTATCTGTTCACCTATGGTCACATCAGCTGCCAGTTTCTCATAACTCAGGTAAGCTTTTTCGCTTGTACCTGTACAGGGAACACTTACAAAGGAGAACTCCTGTCCGTCTTCGAGCAGTACCTTATCGTTCTCCATATTTCCCACGCGAAGTTTGGGACCCTGTAGATCTCCCAGGATGGCCACATTGGAACCAAGTTCTTCATTGAGCTCCCGGACGTACCTGATGGTTCTCAGGTGCTCATCATGGGTGTCGTGTGAGAGGTTGATTCTGAATACATCCACACCCTCCAGGATCAGCTTTTCCAGGATCTCTTTATTTCTGGTCACGGGGCCAATGGTGGCAATAACTTTTGTGTGTGATCTTTCGTGTCGCATTGTTTTCTATTTACCGCCACAAAGGTATTCTTAATGGCCTGAATCCGAAAATATATCCCTGTTAAAATCGGATTAAGATTGACCGCCTCCATTTACGGATACCCCAAAACAATAAAGAGGCCGTATCTTTCGATACAGCCCCTCTCTTCTTCCAAACTATTTACCTAACTAACTATCTTCTTTCTAAC
>JAYEOJ010000374.1:0-2792 GCA_034722835.1 Bacteroidota bacterium
CTTTCGTAGATCGTTGTACCGAATACTGCATTGTTACCATCCGGAAGTTCAGCGCCTGCAAAAACCGCATCGGCCTTAATTCTTACCGGCTTGTCCCGTGGAATAATGATCTGGGTGCCTCCGAAAACCGTGCTCACTTTGACCCGGAAGCTTCCCTTCTCAAGATCCACATTGGTAAAGTCGTACACCCCCTTTCCAAAGAGCACAGTATACTCCTTGCCAGAATCCGGGTTATCGTAAACCCGCTCATTGAATATGGTTTCCTCCGGACTAAAATGACGCTCAGAAATAAACGTTCTGCCAAACAGGACCTTGAATCCAAGCAATACCAGGAAAATCCCAACCAGTACTTTAAATACGGGGAAATCTACATTAAATACCACTTTTATGATCAGGGCCACCCCAAGTAGGAGTAAAAATGCCCCCCAAAATAATCCTGCTCCCATTTTCATCTGTTTAAATTTATAAATAAATAATTTGTTTCTATTGCAAGTATAGGGCCTCCTGTGCTGCCGGGGTAGTAGAAATCGGTGAACGGCTCCATATTGTCGGTCAATGGTTTTTTTTGTACGTTTGCGGCCATGCCGGAACGCAAGCTTTATATTGAAACCTATGGCTGCCAGATGAATGTGGTGGACAGTGAAGTAGTAGCCGCCATTTTACAGCAACACAATTACCAGGTGTGCGATTCACTTGATGAAGCCGACCTGGTGCTTGTCAATACCTGTTCCATCCGGGACAATGCCGAACAGAAGGTTCGGACCAGGATCCGGGAATTTGGCCGTCTCAAGGAGACAAGCCACTCCTTTGCTGTTGGAGTGATTGGCTGCATGGCTGAACGTCTCAAGGAGAAACTTCTTGAAGAAGAAACCACGGTGGACCTGGTGGTGGGCCCGGATGCCTACCGCGATCTTCCTGCCCTGCTGCAGGAGGTGGAGAGCGGACAGAAAGGGATCAATACCATCCTGTCGTTGGAGGAAACCTATGGTGATATCCGTCCGGTGCGAATGGACCAGAATCATGTGACCTCCTTTGTGGCCATCATGAGGGGTTGCAATAATTTTTGCGCCTATTGTGTGGTTCCGGGGACCCGGGGAAGGGAACGAAGCCGCGATCCGGAAACCATCGTACGTGAAGCCAGCGAGCTCTTTTCCAAAGGCTACCGGGAGGTAACCCTGCTTGGTCAGAATGTTAACTCCTACCGCTGGAAAGAGGGCGACAGCCTGCTGAAATTTGAGAAGCTGCTTGAGCGGGTAGCAGGCATTGATCCGGCCTTCAGGGTGCGTTTTGCCACCTCCCATCCCAAAGACATGTCGGACGAGCTGCTGAAGGTAATCGCCCGGTATCCCAACCTCTGCCGGTCCATACATCTTCCGGTACAATCGGGCAGTACCACGGTTCTGGAGAGAATGAAGCGCAGGTATACCAGGGAGCACTACATGGATCGCATTTCGGCCATACGGAGGTACCTCCCGGAGGCCACCATCTCCACAGATATTATTGCCGGTTTTTGCGGGGAGACCGAAGAAGAGCATCAGCAAACCCTCAGCCTGATGGAGTGGGCCGGGTATGATTTTGCCTACATGTTTAAGTACAGCGAACGACCCGATACCTTTGCAGCGGAGAAGCTGAAAGATGATGTGAGTGAAGCGGTCAAGACCCGCCGCCTGAGTGAGATCATTGAGCTACAGAGCAGACTTTCGCTGGAAAGCAAGAAGCGGGATGTGGGACAGAACTTTGAAGTGCTTGTGGAGGGCATTTCAAAAAAGTCCGATGAGCAGCTCTATGGACGCACCACACAAAACAAGGTGGTTGTATTCCCTAAAAATAATTTGAAACCCGGCGACTATGCCCGTGTGACCATTACCGACTGCACATCGGCAACCCTTATTGGGAACTAAGGAAAACTTTAATCCCTAACATTTTATTGGTATATTGCTTTTAGAGCAAAATAGCACCCTATGGATGTACTGGTTTTAGGTGCCGGAGTCTCAGGACATACGGCAGCCGCATTTCTAAGAAAAAAGCTGGGAAAGAAGCACACAGTAACTGTGGTTTCACCCAACTCCTATTATCATTGGATCCCATCCAATATATGGGTAGGAGTAGGCCGGATGACTATCGATCAGGTCAGGTTTAAACTAGAAAAAGTATACCGGAAATGGGGTATCGTATTTAAACAGGCCAAGGCGCTTTCAATCCATCCCGAAGGAAATGAATCTGACAACCGGGCATTTGTAAGCATTGAATACACATCGACCGACAGTAAAGGCGCAAAAGAGGAGGTGAAGTACGACTATCTGGTGAATGCCACCGGACCGAAACTGAACTTTGAGAAAACTCCGGGACTGGGTCCGGCCCATAATAACACCGTCTCGGTCTGTTCCTACGACCACGCAGCCCATGCCTGGGAAGAATTGCAGAAAGTGATTAAAAAGTTAAAAAGAGGCGAAAAGCAGAAGATTGTGATAGGTACCGGTCATGCCATGGCAACCTGTCAGGGTGCGGCATTTGAATATGCAATGAATATTGCCTTTGAACTGAAGAAACAAAAGCTTTCCCATCTGGCAGAGATCACCTGGCTCAGCAACGAATACGAAATGGGCGATTTTGGCATGGGTGGAGCATTTGTCAAGCGGGGTGGATACGTAACTTCCACCAAGATATTCACCGAGTCAATCCTGTCCGAAAATAACATCCGGTGGATCAAAAGAGCCGGAGTTCAAAAAGTGGAACCAGGGAAAATCCATTATGAAACCCTGGACGGCGAATACCACAGCATTGATTATGAT
>JAYEOJ010000375.1:0-2788 GCA_034722835.1 Bacteroidota bacterium
CATATAACCCATATCACCGGTGAAGAGCCAGCTGTCTTTGATGGTATCTGCCGTAGCCTCTTCGTTTTTCCAATATCCTTTCATTACGTTTTCTCCCCGGACCACGATTTCACCTTTCTCACCCAGCGTCAGTTCCATACCCTCGTCATTGCATATCTTCACTTCCATATTTTCCGGGATCAGTCCCGAAGAACCCATCTTGTAGGCCTTCTCTCCATTGGCGCTTATGATGGGGCTGGCCTCGGTAAGCCCGTATCCCTGGTAGATCGGTATTCCAATGGCATAAAAGAAACGCTGCAATTCAATGTCAAGCAATGCTCCACCCCCAAAGAAAAATTGCATGTTTCCACCCAGGCCATCTCTAACTTTTTTAAAGACCACGGCATCGAATAGTGCATATATGGGTTTCAGCAATGCCCGCATTCCCTTTCCCTTGTCCCAGGCAATGCCATTGTAGCGGTAGGCAACTTTCAGACCGGTTTGGAAGAGTTTCCAGGTAAAGTTGCCCTTGGCACGAACACCGGCCTCGATATTGTTCCTGAAATTTTTGGAGATGGTGGGAACACTGAACATCAAATCAGGCTTGACCTCTTTGATATTCTTGCCTATGTTCTTAGTTGTTTCAATAGCATTTTTGCCCATTTCCAGAGCGTACATACTGGCACCAACCGCCATAACTGTAAAGATTCCGGCCGTATGGGTAAAACTGTGATCCCATGGCAGGAAAAGGAAGAGCCGGAAGTCAGAGGGAATGCTGGTGATCGTTAGGGCCTGTTCGGTATTGGAGGTATAGTTGTTCTGACTTAGCATGATGCCTTTGGGATCGGCTGTGGTCCCGGAGGTGTAACAGATGTTGGCTATATCGTCCGGACTTACCGATTCATATACTTTTTTAAAGGAGTCCATATCCTTTTCCAGGATCTTTTTCCCATCCTCCATTATATCGCCCATGTAGACTTCGTCCTTATCATAAATTACTTTGGGATCCATCAGGATGATCTTTTCCACGAGGGGTAGTTCTTTCTTCAGGGCATCAATCTTCCGGGCCTGGCTTTCCGAGACAATGATCATTCGTGACTCGGAGTGTTTGATCCGGAAGCTAAGATCAGCCGGTTCGTTCAGTTGTATGGATAGGGGGACATCGATGGCACTCAGGTAAAACATGCTCATCTCAGCTACTACCCACCAGGTACGTCCTTCAGCCAGCAGGGTGATCCGGTCTCCCTTTTTAACACCCAGTTTCATCAGCCCGGCAGCAAACTGATATACCTGTTCACGCATTTCTCCATAGGTGGTCGGACGGAATTCCCCGTCCCTTTTCTCCCACATATAAGGATTGTCTTTAAACCTGTCGACATTCTCTTCGAAAAACTGAACTAATGATTTCATTTTTAGGTTTTTTTAGAAAAAAGTAAGATATGAAAATACGAATAAAAGCGTAATTTTATTCTCCCACTCACCAAATTTTGTTGCGATGAATAGCCATATTGGAAGGAAATATACCAGTAGCTTTCTGGCTGCATTTACCCTTATTGGGGGATTACTGCTGATTTCACCTTCCTGTGAAAAGGAGCCGGACCTGATTATTCCAACAGATGGATACGAGTGGCCGGACAATAACAGGGACTACTGGCCCACCGAAGGATGGAGAACCGCTTCCATGGAAGATCACCAGATGGATGCATCAAAGATGGCTATTGCAGATGACTTTGCTGCAAATGATCCCCTGGCAAGGGCTCTGCTGGTCATCAAAGATGGCTATCTGGTGTTTGAAAAGTACTATGGCGAGGGAGGTGCCAATGAAAGTACTGATCTGTGGTCGGTGACCAAAAGCTATACCTCGGCAGTTGTAGGTCTCCTGATGGACAATGGTACCATTCAGTCCACCTCTCAGTTGATGGCTGATTTGATGCCCGCTTATCCGGAATTCAACGAGATTACACTTCACCATGTGTTGACTATGAAAACAGGTCTTTCATGGGCTGAGTCGGGTCCCCTCTGGGTGGAGTGGGCTTTTTCAGACGACTGGGTAGCCTCTGCACTGGCCAGGGGCCAGGTAAATGAACCGGGAGAGAAGTTCTATTACAGTTCCGGTAACTCCCACTTCCTGACATCCCTGGTCTACTATGCAGGCCATATAAAGCCCGGGGGACTTGCAAAACAGCATCTGTTCGATCCCATGGGTGTGCCCTTTGACACCCTGGATCATCCCATTGTATACAATACATGGAGCGACTACCAGCTTCCCATGTACCAGACCTGGAGGCAGGATACCAGGGGAATTGAGACGGCCAGTTTCGGACTCTATATGAGAGCAAGAGATATGGCAAAATTCGGATTTCTCTACCTGAACAGGGGCCGCTGGGAAGATGAACAGCTGCTTTCAGAATCCTGGGTAAAAGCATCTGTAAAGGAACATGTAAGAGGTGTCTATGGGAGGTATAGCTATGGGTATCAATGGTTTATCACTCTGGTAGCAGGGGAAGCAGCATTTCTGGCCAGTGGTTACGGGGGACAGATCATTGGTGTGGTTCCCTCCAGGGATCTGGTGGTCATTTTAATATATGAGGCTGAGGATCCGGTTCATCCGGAAACAGGATCAGCGCATGATGACATGCATTTATTTGATCTGGTCGTGGAATCTGTTGTCGAGTAATTCTATAGCTCAATAATCTGCTCCCGGTCGGGACCAACAGAGACATATTTCACAGGTATTTTCAGCTCTTTTTCAAGGAAGGTAATATATTCCTTTAACTCTTGTGGAAACTGCTCCCTGGAGCGTACTCCT
>JAYEOJ010000376.1:0-2785 GCA_034722835.1 Bacteroidota bacterium
GAGGAGCCCTTTCTCGAAGCAGATTATATGCTGATCCAGCTGGAAACACCCCTTGAAACGGTGCAGAAAGCAGTAGAACTGTGCAATGAATTGAATACCCGGGTAATTCTGAATCCAGCTCCTGCGGCAGAGTTAAGCGATGCAATACTTAAGCATGTATCCATTATTACGCCAAATGAGACTGAAGCAGAAAGCTTAACAGGGATCGTTGTATCTAATGAACTGAGTGCAGCTGAGGCTGCTGATGCATTGCATAAGCGGGGTATTGAAACAGTGATTATTACCATGGGGTCCATGGGAGCCTTTCTGTCCGATCCAGGCACCGGAATCCAGAAGATAATACCCGGATTCACTGTGAAAGCGGTAGATACCACCGCCGCCGGGGATGTATTCAATGGTCAGTTGGCCGTCTCGCTGGCTGAAGGGAAGGCGCTGGAAAGCGCTATTATCGAGGCCCATGCTGCTGCTGCCCTGTCGGTTCAGAAACTGGGCGCACAGAGTTCCATCCCCCGAAGGGAGGAAACAGATTATTATCTTGAAGAGAAGCTTAACCAATAAACCCAATCAACATGAAATCATTTATAACATTAGTAGTTCTGAGTGGATTCTTATTAATCTCCTGTGGTACCGGGGAGAAAGCTGCACCTGAAAAAAAGGTGGATTACCCTGTAGAATTTACCCTGTCCAAGTCCGATCTGATGGATAAGATCAAGGGAGGATGGGCCGGACAGGTTATTGGATGTACCTATGGAGGTCCCACTGAATTCAAGTATAATGGAACCATGATCCAGGATTACATACCCATTGAATGGGATGAAACCAAGATGGAGTGGTATTATACCTATGCGCCTGGTCTCTACGATGATATCTATATGGACCTGACTTTTGTTGAGGTATTCGAAAAAGAAGGTGTGGATGCCCCGGCGACTTCCCACGCGCATGCTTTTGCCTATGCAGATTATATGCTGTGGCATGCCAACCAGGCAGCACGCTACAATATCATGAATGGATTGGAACCACCCGCCTCCGGACACTGGGAGAACAATCCCCATGCCGATGACATTGATTTCCAGATTGAGGCAGATTTTGCCGGCTTAATGAATCCCGGCATGGTCAATTCCTCTTCGGAGGTATGCGACCGGGTAGGCCATATTATGAACTATGGCGATGGCTGGTACGGGGGTGTTTATGTGGCAGCCATGTATTCCCTGTCCTTCTGGTCAGACGATGTGGAGTTCATCGTAAAGGAAGCGTTAAAGACGATTCCGGAGCAGAGCGAATTTTATCAGTGCATCAACGATGTGATTGGCTGGTATGAAGCCAATCCGGCCGACTGGAAACAGACCTGGTTCGAGGCGGAACGCAAGTGGTCCTCAGACATTGGCTGTCCAGATGGCGTATTTGTTCCCTTTAACATCGATGCCAAGATCAATGCGGCCTATATCGTGATCGGGTTGTTGTACGGGGAAGGCGATTTTGGAAAGACCATTGATATCAGCACCAGGTGCGGTCAGGACTCGGACTGCAATCCGGCCAGTTCCGGTGGGATCCTGGGGACCATCCTGGGTTACGATGGCATTCCGGATTACTGGAAGCAGGGTCTGGACAAGGTGGAGGACATGGATTTCAAATACACCACCATTTCGCTGAACGACACCTATGACATGGGTTTCCGCCAGGCCGTGGAAATGGTGAAACGCAACGGGGGAGAGGAAACGGAAGAAGCATTGAAGATCAAGGTAGAAGAACCGGTGTCCGTCAAATTTGAAAGGGCCTTTGAAGGACACTACCCGGTGCAAAAGATCCGGGCTCCCTGGGGAGGCAATGCACTGCTGGCTGGTGGGGAAACAGAACACAGTTTCGAATTCACCGGAAAGGGGTTTGTGCTGAGGGGCGGTGCAAGAAAACTCTCAGGTGTGGAAGAGGATTTTAAACTGGAAGTGGAGGTATACGTGGACGGAGAGCTGCACGAGCTGGCTGTTCTGCCCACCGGGTACCAGGGAAGAAGGCATGAAGTGAGCTGGAAATACAATCTGGAAGAGGGAGACCACCAGGTCAAAGTAGTCTGGCTCAATCCAACAAATGGCTACAGGGTCGATCTGGGCGATGTCATCGTCTATGGACCTGAACCAGCCAATTAACTTCAACATAAGCTATGAACAGAAAGATAATGGTAGCCCTTGTGGCTGCACTGCTTGCATCCTCAGCGTTATCTGCCCAGTTTCTGAGGATATCTGACAATCAGCACTACCTCGTGACGTCTGAGGGAGAGCCTTTTTTCTGGCTGGGCGATACGGGTTGGGAAATGCTGCACAGGCTCGATCGGAATGAGATGGAGCACTATATGCGGAACCGGTCGGGAAAGGGATTTACCGTGATACAGTCCGTGATCCTGGGGGAAATAGATGGTTTGGCCTTTCCCAATATGGAGGGGCATCTTCCATTCGAGAATTTTAATCCCGAGCGACCTGTTGAGGGCTATTTTGAGATGGTGGACCATGCGGTGAAAAAGGCCGGAGAGTTTGGACTGGTACTGGCACTGCTGCCTACCTGGTACAGCTATGTGATACCGGGCTCTCATCCCTTGCTCAACGAAGAAGCTGTATTCAATCCAGAGAATGCCTATTCCTATGGGAAATTCCTTGGAGAACGTTATAAAGATGCCCCTAACATAGTCTGGGTACTGGGTGGCGATTGGCCCGCCGGCCCGCAAATTGATATATGGGATGCGATGGCAGGGGGACTTATGGAAGGAGATTCAGGCATGCACCTGATGACCTACCAT
>JAYEOJ010000377.1:0-2780 GCA_034722835.1 Bacteroidota bacterium
ATAGCACCCAACACTTTTAATCCTGAATCTGAACTGACTTTCTGGTTGTACCTTTTGCCCGTGGAATAAGAGATTGCTTACTAATTCTAATACCGAACACGTTCGGTATAATGTGTATGTAAAAGTTCATGAGATTTATGTCCCAGAGGTTCACCCAGGAACTCCTTGTAGATCCCTATGATCTCCGGATTTTCATGGGATTTTCTGATCTCCATGGACATGTCCTCCGCATAGATTGCTTCGGTCCGCTTCTTACGGATCTTCTCATTGGTGGGAATAGGTTGTCCGCCTCCACCCAGGCATCCACCCGGACAGGCCATCACCTCGATGAAATGGACATTGATATCACCATTTTTCACACCATTCATTAATTCGCGGGCATTGACCAGTCCGTGTGCCACCGCACATTTCAGCTCCACTCCATTAAGGAAGCTCCACTCCTCTTTGCAGTCTTCAATCATTACCGAAGCCTGCCGTACGCCTTCCATTCCGCGAACAGGTGTAATATTCAATCCCTCAAAAGGAACTTCGCGGCCGGTTACAATTTCATAAGCCGTCCGAAGTGCAGCTTCCATCACCCCTCCGGTGGCACCAAAAATCACAGCGGCACCTGTGGAGGCTCCCATGATGCTGTCGTAATGATCTTCCTTTAATTTTTTAAAGTCCACGCCTGCCTGCTTGATCATTCTTGCCAGTTCCCTTGTGGTCAATACATAGTCCACATCTTTATATCCACTGGAACGCATTTCGGGACGATCGGCTTCATATTTCTTAGCCGTGCAGGGCATGATGGACACACTGACCACATCTTTGGGATCCAGATCCCTTACCTGGGCATAGTAAGTCTTTGCCAGAGCCCCGAACATCTGCTGTGGTGATTTACAGGTAGACACATTGGGCAGGTATTCGGGGAAGGTGTGCTCAATAAATTTGACCCATCCCGGTGAGCAGGAAGTAGTCATGGGCAGTGCCACCCCGGGATCCTTATCGACCAAAGCTTGCTTTAGCCTGGTCAGCAGCTCGGTTCCCTCTTCCATAATGGTAAGGTCGGCCGTGAAATCAGTATCCAACACAGAATCAAATCCAAGACGCTTCAGGGCAGCAACCATTTTGCCGGTGACCCTTTCGCCTGGCTTAAAGCCCAGTTCCTCACCAAGTCCGACTCTTACTGCCGGAGCAGTCTGTACAACAACATGCTTGGTGGGATCCAGAATCACATCCCATACTTCATCCAGATAGGTGCGTTCTACCAGGGCCCCTGTTGGACAGCGGTTAATACACTGACCGCAATTGGTGCAAATCACCTCTGCCATGGAAAGGTCCTCAAAGGTGGTGATCCGCTGGTGGTCCCCCTTAAAAGCAACCGTTAGTGCATTTACCCCCTGAAGCTGTTCGCAGGTACGAACACAACGCTGGCAACGGATACATTTGCTGTCGTCTTTCACGATGGAAGGTGAAAAACGGTCGATGGTATAATCCTTGATATTGCAGAGGTCCAGAAGCAGGTGATCGCCCACACTGAATTCATTGGAGAGGTCCTGCAATTCACACTTCCCGTTTTTATAACATTTTGTGCAGTCAGCATTATGCTCCGAAAGAAGCAACTCAATAATATGCTTTCGTGCAGAACGAACCTTCAGCGAGTTGGTCAGAATCTGCATGCCTTCATTTACTGGAGTGGCACAGGCAGCTACCAGCGCTTTGGCTCCCAGCTGTTCAACCACACATACCCTGCAATTTCCCGCCACACAAAGGTCATCGTGATGGCAGAGTGTAGGTATCCTGAAGTTCTGTGTTTTGGCTGCTTCCAGTATGGTTGTTCCTTCCGGAACTTTCACCTGCATGCCATTAATCGATAAATGTACCATAGTATCTTATGTTATCTGATTTCCGAATTAGTAAATGATCTCTTCTTTAAAATTCTCCACGATTGATCCAAAAGCATTCCCTACCGACTGACCCAATCCGCATTTGGAAGCACGTTTCATGGTTTTAGCCAGTTTGACCAGCTCATCCAGGTATTTGGAATTCTTATCACCACGTTTTACCGCTTCAACTCCCTTCAGCAGCTGCTGGCAACCAACCCGGCAAGGGGTACATTGACCGCAGGATTCCTCTGTGAAGAAATCCAGGTAATTGTGGAGTACATTATACATGGAGCGTGTTGAATTGAAAAGTTTCATGGAGCCCCCTGTGGGTACACCTTCAAAACCGATAATGGTTTCTTCAAATTTTTTCCTGGGAACACAAAATCCTGAAGCGCCTCCAACCTGTACCGCCTTGGTGTCACCATCACCAAATTCCTGTACAAATTCATCTACTGACATACCGAGTTCCAGCTCAAAAATCCCGGCTTTGGGGGTATCGCCCGATACGGAAAAAACTTTCGACCCCCTGGAGTCCTTGGTTCCCAGTTCTTTAAAATGGGCTGCTCCATATCTCATGATCATTACTGTATAAACCAGGGTTTCCACATTGTTTATGGCAGTTGGTTTGCTTGCAACCATTGCACACATGGAAGCGAGAACTCCTATTGGATGTGATGCTTGGTGGTTGTGTCTTGAAGACGCTTTTGACTTTGGCACGTTTATAGTATTTGGTGTGTTTGGTATTGTAGCATTAGAGTTTGGTTTCTTTGCTGCTGATGCATTACACATCGGTTTGAATATGGGTTTGGTAACTTCAAGTTTATATACTGTGGTGGGGAGTAACACAGCAATGATTGGTGTAAAAAGTTTTATGGGGATGTGAAATGAAAAAGAAAACAAAAAAAGCATTGG
>JAYEOJ010000378.1:0-2759 GCA_034722835.1 Bacteroidota bacterium
TAATTTTGCACAATATTTATAATTTGGAGTGGTTTGAAATGAATGAGCATGATTGCTTGAATGAGAGAAGAAAAATGAAAATTTACAATAGAATAGTTCCCTTTATAATTTTAGTTGCAGGCTTTGCAATCCTGAGCTCCTGCAAGGAAGATACAACGACTCAGGATAAGCTTGACCAGGAGCAGCGCTACTTCGACATCTTCGTTGCAGCCAATTATCCGGATGCTGTTCCTGAAGCCAGCGGGCTCTACTACATTGAAAATAAGGAAGGTACAGGAGCCATGCCCTACGATAGTTCCTGGGTCCTGGTGAACCATGTATCCTATGTTGTTCCCAGTAATCAGGTGTATGAGACCTATATTGAAAGAGTAGCCATAGACAACCGCATTCAGGATACCTCTGCCATGTATGGTCCATTTAAAATGCAAAATGGAACAATGAATGACGGATTTACAGAAGGATTGAATATAATGAGTGAAGGCGGAGAGGCTACTTTCTTGTTTACAAGCGAGCTGGGATATGGTTCGACAAACACGGGTGATATTCCTGCTTATACCTCTTTGAAATATGAAGTGGTGCTGCTGGAGGTGCTGGGTGATATTGAGGAGTACGAAGCGGCCAAAATTGTGGCCTATACAGATACCATTGTGGGGGTAGATACCATATATGATGCTGTGAATGATGCGAAGAGTAAGAGTATCATGTCAAGTATTTCAGATTGTATTACGTAGTGGATGACAGCACCGACGGCGCTCCTGTTGCCATCGATTCTACCATTCAGGTGGCTTACAAGGGTTATCTGACCGATGGACGCGTGTTTGATGAGTCGGCGGAGGGAGCTTATTTTGAGTTCACGGTGGGGAATTATGAAACAGAGGAAGGAACCGCCATTGATGGATGGCACCTGGGACTGGTGAAATTTAAAGAGGGAGAGAAGGGCCGGTTAATTATCCCATATCTTCTGGCCTATGGAGCATACGGAAAATATACTTCCAAGGGAAATGTTGCTATCCCTCCTTATGAAACGCTCGTATTCGATGTGGAAGTAATCAGCGTGGATCCAGATGATGATGATGAACATCCTGATGAGGAATAGTAAGCTGCTTACCTGCCGATAAGAAACAGAACCGGTCTTTTATGAAGGGCCGGTTTTTTCTTTTTCCATGCCCCCGTAGATTTCGTGAATATAAACTCCGTTTCAAGAGTAATATCGGCTGCAATGCAAAGCCGGGTGGAAGAGTGGCAGGTTTCCAGGATGTCGGCCAGCAGGGCATCGTTCCGGTAAGGTGCTTCAATAAACAGCTGGGTCACTCCCTTGCGGATAGCCACCTGTTCAAGCTCTCTGATCTTTTTTATCCGTTCGGGTCGTTTGACCGGCAGGTAACCATGAAAGCAAAAGGATTGTCCGTTCAAGCCGGAAGCCATCAGCGCCAGCAGGATGGAAGAAGGGCCCGTTAAAGGGACCACCCTGATCCCTCTTTCATGTGCCAGGCGGACCACTGCGGCCCCGGGATCAGCAACTCCGGGCACACCTGCTTCAGAGATGATGGCCGCATCCACGCCCTTATCCACCTGATCAAGGAAAGAGGGTATCTCCTCCGCTGCCGTATGTTTATTCAGTTCGAAAAATGTCAGGGAGTCAATATGGATCTCCCTGTTCAGGTTTTTCAGATAACGCCTTGCATTTCTGAGATTCTCAACGATGAACAGGCTGATGCCATTAACCCTGTCTTTAATTCCCTCCGGTATGGTTTCGGATGTAACCGGATTTCCCAGTGTGTTCGGGACCAGGTAGAGGACTCCTTTCATGTCGCGTGCCTTCAATGAAGTATTAAAAATAGTTATAACTTCGTGAATAGCGTAAAGCAATACCAAAGCATTTGAAAATTACTTTCCTGGGTACCGGCACTTCTCAGGGTGTTCCGGTGATTGGCTGCGGATGTACAGTCTGTAAATCCGAAGATGAACGCGATAAACGATTGCGTTCTTCTGTTCTTGTGGAACAGGGGGATCAGACCGTGGTAATAGATACCGGCCCAGATTTCAGACAGCAGATGCTTATGGCAGGGCTAAGTAAACTAAATGCAGTCCTCTTTACACATGAGCACAGAGATCATATTTCCGGACTTGATGATATTCGGGCCTTCAATTATCTTCAGAAGAGTCCCATGGATGTTTATGGAGAAGAACGGGTGATGCGGGCACTGAACAGTGGATTTCCTTATGTGTTTGCAGAAAAAAAATACCCGGGAATTCCCCAGGTAAGAATGCATCATATTACAAACGAAGCTTTTAAAATTGGGGACATGGAGGTCATTCCCATCCGGATGATGCATTACCGCCTGCCTGTGTTTGGGTACCGCCTGGGCGATTTTGCTTACCTCACGGATGGTAACTACATCCCCGAATCTGAAAAAGAAAAGTTATATGGAATCAAATACCTGGTAGTCAATGCGCTGAGGAGAGAGACCCATATTTCACATTTTACCCTTTCAGAAGCAGTCAGGCTGATTGAAGAATTGAGCCCCCGGATGGGCTACCTCACCCATATTTCTCATCAAATGGGACTATGTGCAGATTTGGAAACGGAACTCTCCCCCCGGATTCAACCTGCTTACGATGGTCTGGTTCTGGAAGTATAATCCCTGACACGCTCCATTTCCTTTCCTGAACTTACAAAGAGAATGGCAGTAAGCAGGCTGATTACCAAAAAGATAATTCCTGCAAGAGCCAGGGCCTGAGGCAGCGAATATATATCT
>JAYEOJ010000379.1:0-2756 GCA_034722835.1 Bacteroidota bacterium
TCATGACCAGCAGGAAAGCCGACACAAGGATCGAATTCAATGGATGAAACCGTTCTCCCATGATCCGGCTGACCGAAAAGAATGAGAACATGGTAACAGATCTGCATACAGAGGAGGAGAATCCGGTAAGGAAGGCATAGAACCAGAGGAGGGTCACCACCAGCACGGTACGCTGTTTTCCCTTCCGGAAAATAAGACCCAGCCACCCGGTCATATATTGTAAGACCCACCAGATCAGCCCCACATGCAAACCAGATACTGCCAGCAAATGCATCCCCCCGGCCGAGGAATAGGCCAGACGCATATCATCGCTGAGCGTAGACCGGTCGCCCAGGCAGACTGCCTTCAACAGGGATACCTCCTCCTGGTCCCCCCGCCAGTGATCAGAGACCTTTCTCCTGATCAGAGCTGAGGAAAGTCCCCTCTTAAGCCCGTTCACCTCTCTATGGGGCATGGCCTCTGCATTGTCTCGGGCAATGTAGAAACGATACCAGCAATTCTTCCTTCCAAAAATGGATCTGTAATCGGGGGAACCCGGATTCCCGCTGTTTTGAATGGGAAGCAGCTTCCCGGAAAATTGCCAGATCTCACCCGCTGCAGGCAACTGGGAGTCAGACGGCATGCTCAGGTAGGCCTTCAGCATCGTCCTGGTCCTGCAAATGGTATCCTTGGAACTTAACAGGTGAAGCTCCATATCAAAGGTATGCGCATAGTTATGCGGAGATGGCGAACCGGCAAGTTCCCCTCTTACTACCACCCACTGGTCCACGGGCAGGCCGGGATCAAGAGGGCGCGAGAGAATTCCACTTCCTGCACCGGCAACAAAGAATAGCAGAAAAAAAAGCGGGGCATTGATCCATGGAAGCATTCCGGGCCTGCGCCGCTGCCAGCTGTAAAACAGCACTGCCATCACCAGGAGAAATAACGACAGCGTAAGCACGGCGTAGATCTGGATCTTTGAACTCTGGTGGATTCCGCTCAATACACCGCCAAAGAAAGGGATAAGGACACGTAACAATGGATATTTTCGCGAATCGAACATGATGCCCCATCAGGTCATTTTAATAAATACATGCTCCGAAATGAAAAATATCTGCCATTCTTTGTGTTTTATTTGAACCTTTCCTGCAGGTTGGTAGTTTTATATACTAGATTCATATAAACGATAACCTTATACAAATGGCAACACTTACAACCTTACACATGGGAGTCACCCTGAAGAACCCTCTGATCCTGGGTGCATGCAATCTCTCAAATAATCTTGATAAACTTAAAGAGGCTGAACAGGCTGGTGTGGCAGCAATCGTATATCGTTCCCTGTTCGAAGAGCAGATCCAGCTTGAGGACAACGAGCTAAGCGATCAGCTGGAAGCCTACGATGAACGCAATGCTGAAATGATTAACCTCTTTCCTAAAATTGAACATGGCGGGCCCAAAGAGCATTTGCACAACCTGAAGCAGGTGGTAGATGCCTTGTCAATACCGGTTTTTGCAAGTCTCAATGCTGTCTATAAAGAATCATGGGTTGAGTATGCAAAGCTTCTTGAGGAAGTAGGAGTTGCAGGCCTTGAATTGAATTTTTTCTCTGTACCAAGGGATTTTGACAAATCCGGACACGATGTGATCCTGCAACAGATCGAAAACCTGAAAGCAGTAAAAGCGGCTGTAAAGATACCGGTGAGTGTAAAATTAAGCCCCTTCTACACCAATGTACTGAAAACCATAAAAGACATGGATGAAGCAGGTGCCGATGCCTTTATTCTGTTCAACAGGCTTTTTGAACCGGACATCGATGTGGAGGCCGAGAAACATGTCTCTCCCTGGAATCTCAGTACCCACAGTGATCATCGTCTTTCCATCCGCTATATCGGTCTGACCCATGGAAACCTGAATGCCAGTGTTGCCGCCAACAACGGCATCTACGAAGGCATTGATATGGTTAAGATGATCCTGGCAGGAGCCTCTGCAGTTGAGGCCGTCAGCACCTTCTATCACAACGGGGTGGGCCATGCTGCAGAAATGCTGAAGGAGCTGGAAGAGTGGATGGATCGCAAGGGCTACGATTCCATTGAAGCCTTCAGGGGAAGCCTGAGCAGCAAGACCATTAACGATCCCTTTGTATACAAGCGTGCCCAGTATATTGACATGCTCCTGAAATCGGAAGAGCATTTCAACGCAGTGGTCTGACAGCAACCCAATATTTTAAACAGGAGGGTGTCCTTAGGGGACATCCTCTTTTTTTTGTCCCCTGTGAGCGGTCATATTAACTGTGAGCCTGCTGAATAGCCTGAGAAAAGTCTCCGCTTCTTCATCTGTAAAATCCTGAAAGATCTCCCTGACATATGAATCATAGGTATTGTTTATGGATGAGCAAAGCTCCTTACCTGAATCTTTGAGCTTGATTATTGCCAGGCGGCGATTTTCTTTTGGAATGACTCGGTTCACCATATTGATATTGACAAGTCCATCCACTGTGCGACTCACTGTACTCTTATCCAGGGACAAGGTCTTTGCCAGGTCGGAAATTGATATTTCACTGTTTTTTTCAATCTCCAGTAGGGTATGGCATTGCGCCACG
Organism: Bacteroidota bacterium; assembly: GCA_034722835.1. Lineage (GTDB taxonomy): Bacteria > Bacteroidota > Bacteroidia > Bacteroidales. Next base: position 2,579 of record JAYEOJ010000379.1, read on the forward strand.
CTGATTCCATTGCAACAGGATGCATTATTTTGCAATATTACCTCCCGGTCGAAAATCCGGAGGATGGCTCTGAAGTGTTGTATAAACTTTTTTTTCATATCAATTGCCCTTTTATAAATTCCATATAATGCCCCTCTTCAAACTCTAACTCCTCATGTGTTCCTCTTTGAACAATTGT
>JAYEOJ010000380.1:0-2748 GCA_034722835.1 Bacteroidota bacterium
GCCATGTTCGGGAAACTCCATTTTGGAAACAATCCCAAAGGAATCGATGAGTTTAAGATTCTACCCGGACAGGGAGCCTATTATAATCCCGATTTCAATACCAATGAGGGTAAAATCCACATCGAGGGCTATACCACTGATGTGATTACCGATCTGACCATGGACTGGATGAAGAACCGAAGGAATCCCGAGAAGCCCTTCCTACTTTTCTTCCTGCATAAGGCACCCCACCGCAACTGGCTTCCTGCCGAAAGGCACTATAAAGAGTTCACGAAAAAGACTTTTCCGGAGCCACCCACCCTTTTTGATGATTATGAAGGACGTGGATCTGCAGCCAGGGTGTCCGAAATGAATATACTGTATCACCAGAACTGGGCGGGGGACTCCAAGCTGCGCCCTGAAGTGCTGGATGAGCTGGGCATCGTACCAAGCTCCAACTGGGACAAAGGGATTATGCAAAATACATACAATCGTTTTACCGGGGAGCAGCTGGCTGCATGGAACGCGGTCTATGATCCCATCATCGAGGATTTCAAAGAGCGCTATCCCTCCATGACCGAGAAGGAGCAGATGAGCTGGAAGTATCAGCGCTACATGCAGGATTACCTGGGTTGTATTGCTTCAGTGGATGAAGGTGTTGGAACGCTGCTGGATTATCTGGACGAAGCGGGACTCACCGAAAATACCATTGTGGTCTATACCTCCGACCAGGGCTTCTACCTGGGAGAACACGGCTGGTTTGACAAACGTTTTATTTACGATGAGTCCTTTAAAACACCCCTGCTGGTCAGATGGCCCGGAACGGTAAAACCCGGAAGCAAAAGTGACCAGATGGTTCAGAACATGGATTTTGCACAAACCTTTCTGGATATTGCCGGTATTGAGGCTCCTTCAGATATGCAGGGAGAGAGCATCGTTCCACTGCTGAAAGGAGATATAAAGGGGTGGGACCGTGATGCGGTTTACTATCACTACTATGAATACCCGGCTGAACATATGGTGATGCGACATTATGGGATCGTGACCAGGGAGTATAAACTCGCACATTTCTATTACGATGCGGATGAGTGGGAGTTATACGATCGCAAGAACGATCCCATGGAGATGCAGAACGAGTATAACAATCCGGAGTACGCAGATGTGGTGGCCGAACTGAAGGAGAAGCTGGCCGAAATGCGTGCGAAATATGGAGATTCAGAAGAGCTGGATCAGAAATATATAGACCTTTATAAGAAATAATAGCACAACTACTTAAACACATAAGACTATGAGAATCACGATTTTATTACCGTTGTTAGCACTGGTGCTGTCTTTTACTGCCTGTTCGGAGCAGGCAGAGGAGAAGTCCAGGCCCAACATTGTTTTTATCATGTCGGACGATCATGCCTACCAGGCCATTTCTGCCTATAGCGATCACCTGATGCAGACGCCCAATATTGACCGGATCGCGGACGAAGGGATGTTGTTCAGCAATGCCTGTGTGACCAACTCCATCTGTGCTCCTTCCAGGGCCACCATCCTTACCGGGAAGCACTGTCACCTGCACGGGAAGATCGACAACAGATTTCCCTTTGATACCACACAGGTCACCTTTCCGCAGCTCTTCCAGGCGGCCGGATACCAGACTGCTATGTTCGGGAAGCTCCATTTTGGAAACAATCCAAAGGGGATCGACGAGTTTAAGATTCTGCCCGGACAGGGAGCCTATTATAATCCCGATTTCAATACCAATGATGGTAAAATCCGTATTGAGGGCTATACCACTGATGTGATTACCGATCTGACCATGGACTGGATGAAGAATCGCAGGGATCCGGAAAAGCCCTTCCTGCTCTTCTACCTGCATAAGGCACCTCACCGTGAATGGCTGCCCGCCGAAAGGCATTATAAAGAATTTACAAAAAAGACCTTCCCGGAGCCACCCACCCTCTTTGATGATTATGAAGGACGTGGATCGGCTGCAAAGGAGGCCGAGATGAATATTCTGCTTCACCAGAACTGGGCAGGGGACTCCAAGTTGCGTCCTGAAGTTCTGGATGAGCTGGGCATCACACCAAGCTCCAACTGGGACAAACGTGCCATGCAAAATAAATACGACCGGTTTACGGAGGAGCAGCTGGCCGCGTGGAATGCGGTCTACGATCCTATCATAGAGGATTTCGTGGAGCGCTATCCGACCATGACCGCGAAGGAACAGATGCAATGGAAATATCAGCGCTATATGCAGGACTACCTGGGTTGTATTGCTGCTGTGGACGAGGGGGTAGGAACGCTGCTGGACTATCTTGATGCTGAAGGCCTTACGGAAAATACCATTGTGGTCTATACTTCCGACCAGGGTTTCTACCTGGGGGAGCATGGCTGGTTCGATAAGCGTTTCATTTACGAGGAGTCCTTTAAAACACCCCTGCTGGTTCGTTGGCCTGGAACCGTGGAGCCCGGAAGCAAAAGCGACGAGATGGTCCAGAACATGGACTTTGCACAGACCTTTCTGGATATTGCCGGGATTGAGGCTCCTTCCGATATGCAGGGCGAAAGCATTGTTCCCCTGCTGAAGGGGGATATAAAGGGCTGGGATCGTGATGCGGTTTACTACCACTATTATGAGTACCCGGCTGTGCATATGGTAAAACGACACTACGGGATTGTGACCAGGGAATATAAACTGGCTCACTTTTATTACGATGTGGACGAGTGGGAGCTCTATGACCGCAAGAATGATCCCATGGAGATGAAAAACGAATATGA
>JAYEOJ010000381.1:0-11006 GCA_034722835.1 Bacteroidota bacterium
TTCGATCCAGATCCGTTCGGAGCTGACCAGGTCCTCCCCGTAAAAATCCCGGTCCACTCCCAGCCTCCGGGTAAGCCTGCCCGGGCCACTGGCCTCGCGAAGTCCCCTGAACAGAACCGCCTGGGGGACTCCCTCCTGTCCGGTAACCACATTCATCATCCAGTACATGCCGTAGATCAGGTACATATAGAGATGTCCCCCCTCTCCGAACATCACTTCGGTCCGCGGGGTTCTGCCCTTGCTGGCGTGACAGGCCAGATCCTCCCCTCCCCGATATGCTTCGGTCTCGGTAATCACATAACTTGATGAAATTCCTTCGGCATCGATCTTCACCAGGTGCTGACCCAGCAGCTGCGGAGCCACTTCCAGCACATCCCGGCTGTAAAACTCCCGGTCGAAACGCTTAGCCATTTTCCTTAACAGATTTTTTGCCCAGCCAGGGGAAATCGGGACCAAAGAGGAACAGCGAATAGAACAGGGCTCCAAAAGCTGCCCCCGTGGCACTATCCAGGGTCCCGCCGCTCAGCATGGAAATCATCAGAAGGAGCAGGAAGCCGGTGGCCATAAAAGAATGTTGTCTGCGGGCCAGGAACAAGGGGGCCACCAGTGCCGTAAGGAAAATCAGGAATCCGGGTATCCCGAAAGCAATCAGTTCGGTCAGATACTGGTTGTGTGGCCCGCGTCTCTGCCTTTCCACCAGCGGTGAATTCACAGATTCATAATATTTTTTGAATTCCTGTAGTACGTCACCGTTTCCTACCCCGACCAGAAGATGTTCACGGGCAATGGACCAGCCTGCCTGCAGATAGAGGTAGCGCTGCACCACCGATTTATCGTTAGGGGCATATCCCATCCGGTAGCGGTGAAACTCCCAGATAACTTCGTAGATGCGCGGATACAGACTGAAACGCTTCAGGAAGATATGGTTGGCTGTTCCCTCTTCGATGGTCCTGATCTCTGCATCCGAAAGCCGCTTTACCCCGGTAGCATCCTTCCTGAGTCCTTTGGAAGCAAGGAACCTGATCAGGGTCGTCCTGACAGAGTTGCCACTGGAGGTTCGGCCCCGGTAATCCAGTGAACTTAAGCTGTTCCACTCACGCTCCAGCTCCTCATCGCAAACATAGATCCAAACGTAATGTCCGTTCTCCACCTCCTCATTCTGGGTCCAGTGTTCATATGGATTCCCCTCAATGGTACTGGGATCAAGTTCCTCCACCACCAGTTCATCGAAGGTATAGAACTTTTTCACTGCATGATTCAGATAAAGAATGGAACCAAGGGGAATCATAATCAAAGGCACCAGGGCCATGAAACGCAGACCCCGGTCGCGGATCTCAAAGAGCGCCCGCAGGAGGAGAAAGAATGCCAGTAATCCGGCCACTACAATTCCGGACAGGATCTTTAGTACCAGGAGGAACAAAGAGAACCAGATCAATACTATCGTATGGTAAATGCGTTCAGCCTTAGATACCGGACTGCGATCAATCACCAGGAAATAAAAAGAGATCAGCAGACCCAGAACAAACATCAGGGAGAATCGGATGTGATGCACAAATAAGCTTAAGTCGCGGTACCCGCCAATCTCCCCGGGAAGCAGGCCGGCAAGTTTCAGCATGGAGGCCATGGAAGATACAAAGACGGCAGCGGAAAAGAACAGCAATATCCGCTTTACCCGTTGCCTGTCCAGGGGAGCAGACGTGGCAATGATCACGGGAAGTCCCAGCAGCGGGGGTTTGACTCTGAAGACTTTCAGGCCGTAAGCCAGGTCCTCGGACCACAATAATCCCACCAGATGCAAGGCGAAGATCAGTAAAAATACCTGCAGAGCCCGGTTGGACACCACCTTCCTCCACTTCTCACGGAACCTTCCTTCGACCAGCCAGTTGGCCGCCAGGAGAAACTGGAACATGGAGCAGGTATAAACGGAAAGAGGCAGACTGATGGCTATCAAAATAAGTGTATAGAAATACACCTGCTCATGAATCTGTTTACGGGTTAGTTGCATAGGTGAACAGCGGTACTGCATTAAATATAACTAAATGATGCCTTTTCTATTGCCTGGTGAGGCGTTTTTATGACATTTGTTGCCCCCTGTATCTCACTGATTATCAGCGCCTCAAGTTTTCAACAAATTTATTGTTGATATCTTCTTGTTTTAAAGAAATTAATTGTATTTTTGCGATCCACAAATTTAGGCACAAAACTGATAAAAGTGAATACATTAAGTTACAAGACAGTATCGGCAAATAAAGAGACCGTTGAGAAGGAATGGTACATTGTTGATGCCAGGGACGTAGTACTGGGACGTCTTGCTTCAGTAGTAGCATTGGTACTCAGGGGAAAGCATAAGCCAAGTTTCACTCCACATGTTGACTGTGGCGATAACGTAATTGTGATCAACGCCGACAAGATTAAACTTACCGGCAAAAAGATGACCGATAAGCAGTATGTTCGCCATAGTGGTTATCCGGGTGGACAGCGTTTCCAGACTCCCGAAGATCTTCTGTCAAAGAAGCCTACAGCTGTCGTGGAGAAGGCCATTAAGGGAATGCTCCCGAAAAGCAGGCTGGGAAGCGAGATGTTCAGGAACCTGTTTGTATATGCTGAAGACACGCATCCACATGAGGCACAGCAACCCAAAGAACTTGACTTAAATAAAATTAAATAAGACCATGGAAGTTATCAATACGATAGGAAGAAGGAAAGCTGCCATTGCCAGGGTATACGTGAGTGAAGGCAAAGGCCAGATTATCGTAAACGGCAGAGATTTCAAAGACTATTTTCCTGATAAACAACTTCATTATGTAGTTGAGCAACCCCTGAACCTCTTAGAGTTAAGGGAAAGCTACGACATTAAAGTGAATCTTGACGGCGGTGGAATGACCGGTCAGGCTGAAGCACTTCGCCTGGGTATCTCCAGGGCCCTTATCAAGATCAATCCCGATTACAAACCTGCTCTCAGAGCCGAAGGTTTTGTAACCCGTGACCCGCGTGTTGTTGAACGCAAGAAGCCCGGCCAACCCAAAGCAAGGAAGCGGTTCCAGTTTAGCAAGCGCTAGAAAATTTCTATACTTAATCATTGCGAAACTGGCAAGACTCCCTTTTGGGGCTACCTGTCGGTTGACCAGCAAAAATTAAAAAAATGCCAAAGACAAGTTTTAAAGAATTATTGGATGCAGGTGTGCATTTCGGTCACCTGAAGAGAAAGTGGAATCCTGCCATGGCTCCTTATATATTTATGGAGAAGAACGGGATCCATATCATTGACCTCAACAAAACCGAAGTCAAACTGAATGAGGCTGCGAACGCCATGAAGCAAATTGCCAAGAGCGGTCGTAAAATCCTCTTCGTTGCTACCAAGAAGCAAGCAAAAGATATCGTTGCTGAAAAGGTTAAGACCATTAATATGCCTTACGTAACTGAGCGTTGGCCCGGTGGTATGCTTACCAACTTCCCAACCATCCGAAAGGCTGTTAAGAAAATGTCTGCCATTGATAAAATGGCCACCGACGGAACTTTTAAAAATCTTTCGAAGCGTGAAAGACTACAGATAGCCCGTCAGCGCGCCAAGCTTGAGAAGAACCTTGGATCCATTGCCGATCTGACCCGTCTTCCCGCTGCCATGTTTATTGTTGATATTCACAAAGAATACATTGCTGTTCGTGAAGCCAACAGGTTGAACATTCCTGTTTTTGCCATGGTGGATACTAACTCTGATCCGCGTGACATTGACTTCCCGATTCCATCCAATGATGATGCATCCAAGTCAATTACACTGATCATTGATTTCGTTTGCGATACAATCGCTGAAGGCCTTAGTGAAAGAAAGATGGAGAAAGAAAAGGAGGCCTCAGAAACCAAAGCCAAGGCTGAGAAAAAGAGTGAGAAAAAGGATGCCAAAGCTGAGAACCGAGGCAAATCGGAGCAGAGCGGAGATCGGCAAAGCCAACCCGAGTCCGGTGAGGCCAAAGGCCGAGCCAGAAAGGCCGAAAAGGTAGAGGTAAAAGAAGAGAAGAGCCGAGGCAAAGCCGAGTCCGGTGACGCCAAAGGCGGAGCCAACGTTGAGAAGGCTGAGAAGGCTGAAGTGAAGGAGGCTGAGAAGGCTGAGAAGGTTGAGAAGGTTGATGTGAAGGAAGAGAAGGTAGAGGTAAAGGTAGAGAAGAACGAAGAGAAGAAAGCCGAAAAGGTTGAAGTGCAACCGAAGGATCTTAAGCCGGAGGCTAAGAACGAAGAAAAGAAGGAAGAGCCCAAGGCTGAAGCCAAAGAAGAACCTAAGGAAGAGACACAACCGAAGGACCTGAGCGAAGCGAAGAACGCTGAATAGTACGATTTCTATAACAAATTAATAACCGCATTTAAATACAATATATAATGGCTGATATTAAAGCTGCAGATGTTGCAAAACTGAGAAAATCTACCGGTGCAGGTATGATGGACTGCAAAAAAGCATTGCAGGAAGCTGAAGGTGATTTCGACAAAGCTGTTGATCTGATCCGTCAAAAAGGACAGGCTATCGCTAACAAGCGGGCCGACCGTGAAGCAAGTGAAGGTAATGTACAGGCGAAAGTTGATGGTACTTACGGTGCCATGATCTCTCTGAACTGCGAAACTGATTTCGTGGCCAAGAACGAGGACTTTGTAAAATTTGCCGCATCCATCCTGGCTCTGGCCATCGCTGAGAAACCTGCTGACCTGGAAGCCCTTAAAGCTCTCTCCATGGATGGTAAAACTCTGTCAGACGTGATCACCGACAGAAGTGGAACTATTGGAGAAAAGCTGGAACTGGCTTACTTCGGTTTCATTCAGGCCGAAAAGGTTCAGGCTTATAACCATATGGGAAATAACCTGGCTACACTGGTTGGATTTAACAAGAGTGATGTAAGTGAGCAGGTTGCTAAAGATGTGGCCATGCAGATTGCTGCCATGGCTCCCGTTGCTGTTGATGAAGCAGGCGTTTCCGCTGAGGTGATCGCCAAAGAGAAAGAGATTGGTCGTGCAAAGGCTCTGGAAGAAGGCAAACCTGAAAACATTGTGGACCGTATTGCTGAAGGTATGGTTAAGAAATTCCTCAAGGAGAATACCCTTCTCAACCAGGAGTTCACAAAAGATAACAAGAAGACCATTGCCCAGTATATCAAAGAGGCTGACAAAGACCTCGAGGTAACCGGATTTAAAAGGTTTTCTGTGAAGTAAGCGTATTTTTGTTACTTGTTTAAGGCTGTTCTGCTCATGTGGAACAGCCTTTTTTATTTTCCTTTTACTACTTTTAAGGAAAATGTGCCCTTAAATGAGTTTTAAAAGGATCTTACTTAAACTGAGTGGGGAAGCCCTGATGGCCGGCCGCTCTCACGGAATTGATCCCGAGCGTCTGAACGATTACATCGAGGAGATCACTGAAGTATCCCGTATGGGAATCCAGGTGGGGATCGTTATTGGAGGCGGCAATATCTTCCGGGGTATGTCCGGGGTTGAAGCCGGATTTGATCGTGTAAAAGGGGACTATATGGGCATGCTTGCCACAGTTATCAACGGGCTTGCCCTTCAATCAGCTTTCCAGTCGAAGGGAGTCAAAGTAAGGCTCTTTACAGCCATTCGTATGGAACCCGTGGCAGAATTCTATTACAAACCTAAAGTGATAGAAGCCCTGGAAGCCAATGAAATTGTGATCTTTTCGGGAGGAACCGGAAACCCCTACTTCACCACCGATACAGCAGCCACGCTTCGGGCCGTTGAAATGGAAGCCGATGTTGTATTGAAAGGGACACGAGTAGATGGGGTTTACACCAACGATCCGGAAAAGGATCCGGATGCCCTACGATATGATGAACTCACCTTTTCGGAAGCACTGGAAAAGGAATTAAGGATCCTGGACCAAACCGCCTTTACCATGTGTAAGGAAAATGATTTGCCCATTATCGTATTCAATATGAATGAGAAAGGGAATCTGAAAAATCTTCTTTCAGGGAAAAAAGTTGGAACTTTAATCAAAATTTAGATAAATTAGGCAGCGAACGAAAATCAGAGATCATGAATGAAGAAGTCCAAATGGTCTATGAAATGACCCAGGAGCGCATGGAAAAAGCTCTTGAACACCTTGATAATGAACTTATGCGTATCAGGGCAGGCAAAGCCAATGTACACATACTGGATGGAATTCTGGTGGACTATTATGGCTCACCTACACCCCTGAACCAGGTCTCCAACATCAGTACACCCGATGCTAAAACCATCATGATCCAGCCCTGGGAGAAGACCATGATCAATCCCATTGAGAAAGCCTTGATGAACTCCAATGTGGGTATCACTCCTGCAAACAACGGCGAAGTCATTCGCCTGGTTGTTCCCCAACTTACAGAGGAACGCCGCCGGGAGCTGGTCAAGCAGGTGAAGACGGAAGGCGAAAATGCGCGGGTTAGTGTCCGGAATGCACGGCGGGAAGCCAATGATGAATATAAAAGCATGCAGAAGGATGGCCTCTCAGAAGATGAGACCAAAACTGCTGAAGATAATATTCAGAAGCTCACCGACGAATTCACCGAAAAGGTAGAGAAGATCGTTGAAGCCAAGGATCAGGATATCATGACCATCTAAAGTTCGAGGATCCTGAATACTTCCGAAAGATCGGGAGAAAGGATAATCTCGGTCCGGCGGTTCCTTCTTCTTGCCTCCGGTGTATCGGCTGAATCCACCGGTAGAAATTCACCCCTCCCGGCAACTGTTAAGCGAATGGGATCAATCCCTGAACTTTCCAGCAGAATTCTCACAATGGAGGTGGCCCTTAAAACACTTAAATCCCAGTTGTCTTTTATGGACGATCCTTTTCTGAATGGAACATCATCCGTGTGACCCTCAATCATAATGCTGATGTCAGGATTCCTGGCAAGAACCTGTGACAGCTGTCTCAGCGCCTGAACACCATTGGGGTCCACGACGGTACTTCCTGATTTGAAAAGTAGTTTTTCGTCCATGGATACATACACCTTCCCATCTTTCCGGGTCACGGTCAAACCCTGTCCTTCAAATCCCATCAGTGCCTCGGCAACCTTTTCCCGGAGATCATCCAGGATCCTGTCTTTCTGATAAAGCATCTCCTCCATTTCCATTAAGCGGGCGTTCCTGGCTTCCAGTTCAGCCTGGAGCCGGTTTACATCCTGGCGCTGACCGGCAACATTTGCCTCCAGCTCCTTGAGGAGCCTTTCTTTGGTGGTCAGGTCCTCCTGCGTGCTCTGTAGTTCATTAAGTAATCTGCGGGTCTCCCTGGCATTGCCTCGCAACAGGGCATCATGGGTAGCCTGAAGATCGGCATACTGCTTCTCAAGCTGGGCAATGTCCATTTCCAGTTCCTCAACCCTGTTGTGAATCCTGATACTGTCCTCGGTTAGTTTCTTTCGCTGCTCCGCCACCTGGTCAATCTTCGCCCTCATCTCCCGGTTTTCGACGGTCAGTTGTTCATTCTCGGCCATAAGGTCATCTCTCTCACCCTGAAGGGAGTTGCTTTTATCGGAAAGTTGGCTGAACTCGCCTGCGGGGACACAGGAACCAAGAAGTGCAAGCCCTATTAGTATATAAAAAATCCTCTTCATCATATTTACATAACGGTTCAATTGGAGAAAATTACATAAAAATAGGGGCCAAAGTTTGCCATTTTATCCCCACGCTTGTTTAAGATATCAACATCCATTATTATTTGTAACTTTGCAGTGCAAAAAATGGAGATGGCAGAACAGGAGGGCATATACAAATTGCTGGAGACCATAAACAGTCCGGGCGACATGAAGTCGCTGACCCCTGAACAGTTATGCCAGCTTAGTTCAGAACTTCGGCAGTATATCATTGAAGTCGTTTCATCCAATCCGGGACACTTTGGAGCAAGCCTTGGCGTCGTGGAACTTACAGTGGCCCTGCACCATGTTTTTAATGCACCCTATGATCAGATTATCTGGGATGTAGGTCATCAGGCCTATGGCCATAAAATTCTTACCGGACGAAAGGAGGTTTTCCATACCAACAGAAAGTATGGAGGAATCAGTGGATTTCCCAAGCCTTCTGAAAGTGAATACGACGCCTTTGGAGTTGGTCACTCCTCAACCTCCATCTCAGCAGCGCTGGGGATGGCTGCCGGGAATGACTACAAGGAGGAATCGGACCGGCAGGTGGTTGCCGTTATAGGTGACGGAGCGCTGAGTGGTGGGATGGCCTATGAAGCATTGAACAATGCAAGTCATGCCGGGAAAGACCTGCTGGTGATCCTGAATGACAACAATATATCCATTGATCCCAGCGTCGGTGCCATGAAGGATTACCTGCTGGATATTACCGCATCCAAATCCTATAATAAGGTTAAAAATGACGTGTGGAATCTGCTGGGTCTGATGAATAAGATCACTCCACATGCCCGGAGTTATGCTCAGAAGATTGAGAATGCCATAAAATCTATATTGCTGAAGCAGAGCAACCTGTTCGAGTCCCTCAACTTCCGCTATTTTGGTCCGGTCGACGGGCATGATGTTCTTCACCTGACCGAGATCCTGAAGGACATGAAGGATATCCCCGGTCCCAAGCTCTTGCATGTAATTACACAGAAGGGAAAAGGATTTGCCAGGGCCGAGGAGAATCAGACAGAGTATCATGCCCCGGGCAAATTTAACATTCAAACCGGGGAGATCATTCAAAAAGTACAGGATGGCCCCCAGCCTCCGCTCTACCAGGACGTATTTGGAGAAACAATCCTTGAACTGGCAAGAAGCAACAAGAAAATCATCGGGATCACTCCTGCCATGCCCACCGGATCATCCCTGAAGATTATGATGGATGAGATGCCCGACCGAACCTATGATGTGGGGATTGCAGAGCAACATGCGGTGACCTTTTCGGCAGGTCTTGCCGTATCGGGAATGATTCCTTTCTGCAACATCTACTCGTCTTTCATGCAACGTGCCTACGACCAGGTGATTCACGATGTGGCCATCCAGAACCTGCCGGTGATCTTTTTCCTGGATCGGGCCGGACTGGTTGGATCGGACGGGGCCACGCATCATGGCGCATACGACCTGGCATTCTTCAGGTGCATTCCCGGTATGACCATTGCCTCACCACTTAATGAAGTTGAGATGCGGAATATGATGTATACAGCCCAGCTCAGGCCAGAAGGGCCCATGGTGATTCGTTATCCCAGGGGCCGGGGCGTGACAGTTGATTGGAAGCAGCCCTTCAGTGAGGTAGAATTTGGGAAGGGACAACAATTGAAAGATGGAACAGATCTGGCCATCCTTTCCCTTGGACCCATTGGAAAAGAGGCAAGCAAAGCCATTGAATCCCTTGAAAAGGAACATATCAGTGTGGCGCATTTTGATATGCGCTTCCTCAAACCCCTGGATAATAAATTATTGAAGACCATCTTTTCCAGGTTCACTAAGATCATTACTCTGGAAGATGCCTCTATTGTGGGTGGGCTTGGAAGTGCCGTGATTGAATACATGAACGACAACAGCTACAAAGCCAAGGTGCTCCGCCTGGGCATCCCCGACCGCTTCGTGGATCACGGAACACAGGAAGAGCTTTATGCAGAGTGTGGGTATGATGCAACGGGCATTGAATCTGCAGCCCGGAACCTGGTACACTCCAAGATCCTCACAAGGGCCATGTAAGGCGGGCAAAAAGAAAGCCTGAATGTTACATCAGGCTTCTTCAGAAAATCTTAGGTGCATACTTGCCTATTCGCAGTCGATATCTGCCAGACCATTGGCATAAGAGTCCCAGCAGTGCCAGTTTTCATCCTCAAAGTATACGGGTGACTTCACTCGTCCTTCAATGGTGCTGATGTTCCACTCTATGTTAGTCATGCTTCCGGACATTGAAACGGTATAGGCTGCATCATATACCTCTCCGGGACTATATGCCCACATGATGTAACTTCCAGTCTCTTCCTGATCAGCTTCTACATAGGTGTAGGTCAGATCGGCTGCTTCGGTCTCAAAGTCCTTGTTCCAGGCAACATCAAGTACAGCATTGCTTCCTTCCTTGTAGAAGGTCCAGTCGGCCGAGGTATGGTCGTATCGTACGATTCCATCAAACCACTTGACACCCTGGTCGGGCAGTGAGGCCAGGGAGATGACCATTTCCATGGAAAACTCCTCGTTATTGAGTCTTGCTCCGGTAAGTGTTGCCAGATAATTAAGGCCGTTCAGTGGAAATTCAAAGGACCACTCCCAGGTATTGTCGCCCAGGTATTCGGGTGTCTGAGATAATGCATGCGTATAAGCCGCTATCGGGATTGCGGATACCAGGACTGCCGAAGCATTCCAGAAGCTAACTGTCGTGTAGGATAAAACGAAATTCACATAGCTAGCCTCACTACTCTTCATGCCATCTGGCGAGCTGGCAAAATCTGAAAAGTCCATTGCCATGGATTCTGCCGGAGGTAGTTCAGGCCTGTTTTCAGTTGGTTCCTTATCACACGATGTAGTTGTAAATAAAATTGTTGCGGCCAAAGCCGCTACTCCTATCAGTCTCAATTGCTTTCTCATCACATCTTCTTTTTATAAAGTTTCACTCAATTGTATACGTTTCAACCCTGTCTTTGTTCCAAATATTGTACCACGATTTTCAGTGCATTCAGGTGCAGATAGAAGGGGCTGCATGAATCAAACTCAACAATCCTCCTATCCTCCTTTTTGCATTTTCTGCATGTAACAAAGTGGTTACATTGTTACAATTCCGTTGCATATAAGTTTGAGGCTCATTTTAATCGAGTCGCTGTATAATATAGATACACAAAACATTACAAGGCTAATGCAATGATTTTGGAAGAGACGAAAAGTAACATAATGAGAAAATGTAACCAGGCTGTTACATCCTGTTTTTAATGAAAGGGACATCCGGGCAACCACACCTAACTCCGGGAAAACTATCCATCAGCCAAAGTTAGAAGCCGTCTCTAATTGACGACTGATACTGCCCTTACAGATCAAACTTGATGCCCTGGGCAAGGGGCAGGTCGGTTCCGT
>JAYEOJ010000382.1:0-2743 GCA_034722835.1 Bacteroidota bacterium
CATGCATATTAATGCGGGTCTGAATATGGACTATTTCTTCGCTGAGAATTATGCTTTTGTACTGGGCTTTGGGATCAATAATATAGGTGGGAAACTGCTCTATGCCGATTCGACCATATTCCTTTCAAAAGGGGATACCCTGCTGCTTGAGCCCAACCAGTCTGCCAAACTGAACCTGCAGTATATCGACATTCCCATCGGGCTTAAATTGAAAACTGAAGAGATGGGATATGCCACCTATTTTCTGCAACTGGGATTCAATCCCATGTTCAGGCTAAATGCCAGGGCCACCTCCGATGAGGCCTCCCTGGACAAGGAAGACATAAGCGAAAGCATCATCCTTTTTAATCTTGGATATCATGTGGGTATTGGGATTGAATATAAACTGGGAGGAAGTACAGCGCTTATCGGAGGACTGCGCTGGAATGGCGGGCTCACAGATGTTACGGATAACGACAGGGCCAATGTGAAAACAAATGCTTTATCAATTAACCTCGGGATCCTCTTTTAATTTGCCATGAAGATTGCACTTGCTCAGCTGAATTATCATATCGGTGATTTTGAAGGGAACCTCACCAAGATCTGTGATGCTGTTACTGAAGCCAGCTCCCGGGGTGCAGACCTGGTAGTAAGCTCTGAACTCGCCATCTGTGGTTATCCTCCACTGGATCTGCTGGAGAGAAAAGAATTTATCCATACCTGTATACACTATGTTGAGAAACTGGCATCCCTGGTGGATCCGGCCACAGGAGTCCTGGTGGGAAGTCCCGAATTCAATCCCAATAAAGACGGGAAGCTGCTGTACAATTCAGCATTTTTCCTGTATGAGGGCAAGGTACAACAGGTATTCAGGAAAGCACTGCTCCCAACTTATGATATTTTTGATGAGTACCGCTACTTTGAGCCCAACCGGGAATTCCAAATTCTCGAATTTAAAGGCAACAAACTGGCTGTAACTATTTGCGAGGACCTCTGGGATGAACAACCTTTCGAAAACGAGTTCTCCCGCAGCAGACTCTACAACACCAATCCACTGGAGGAGCTGTCTGCATTGGGACCGGATGTGATCATCAACATGGCAGCATCCCCATTCGCACACGGGAAAATGGAAGTCAAGCAATCGATTTTCACCGGGAAAGCGGCCAGGTATAAGCTCCCGGTACTCTATTGCAATCAGGTAGGTGCACAGACAGAACTAATCTTTGAAGGCGGTTCCATGGCCATCCATAACTCAGGGAAGGTAGCAGCAAGACTTCCTTTCTTCCGGGAAGATATGCTTATTTCGGACCTGGACGATCTGACCGGTCCCGCGCCTGCGATTTCCATTAGCAGTATCCCCGGCCAAATCGAGAGCATGACCGATGCCCTGATCTGTGGCATCAGGGACTATTTCGGAAAAATGGAGTTTAAGACAGCTACACTGGGGCTATCGGGGGGAATCGACTCGGCAGTCACACTTGCCCTGGCAGCCGAAGCCCTGGGTGCGGCAAACATGCATGTTCTCCTGCTCCCCTCGCAGTACTCTTCGGATCACAGTGTGAACGATTCGGTCCGGATGGCTAAAAATCTGGGAGTAAAGTATAACATTCTCCCCATAGAAACACTGTTTAACCAGTTCCGGGAGACGCTTCAACCGCTTTTTAAAAACCTTCCGGAAGATATTGCCGAAGAGAATATTCAGGCCAGGATCAGGGGTACACTTTTGATGGCCCTGTCCAATAAATTTGGGAATATCCTTCTGAATACCAGCAATAAAAGTGAGACTGCCGTGGGTTACGGAACCCTGTATGGAGATATGAGCGGCGGACTCTCTGTACTTGGGGATGTCTATAAAACCGATGTGTACCGGATTGCTCAATATCTGAACAGGGATAAGGAAGTTATTCCTGCCAATATCATCTCCAAACCACCCTCGGCTGAACTGAGGCCCGATCAGAAAGACAGCGATTCACTTCCTCCCTATGAAGAGCTGGACCAGATCCTGGAAGCATATATTGAAAAACAGGCACCCCTGGAAAAAGCAACAGAGATGGGATACGATCCCGAACTGGTCAACAGGATTATCCGGATGGTAAATCAGAATGAATACAAGCGATACCAGACTCCTCCGATTCTTCGAATCTCCTCCAAGGCCTTTGGGATTGGAAGGCGCCTTCCACTGGTAGCCAGATATTAAGGGGAAATCGATAATTTTTTCTAATTTTGTCTGTTATTCAACATAATTAAGATCAAAACCAGAAGATTACGATGCAGGAAAGGAACTTTAATGCAGATGATTGCATAGACAACCCAAAATCTGTATTTACGGTACTTACTCCCAAAGAAAAAGAATTCCTGAAGCAAAACTATACATGTGCTTTCTATAAAAAGGGCGAGATCATTTTCAAGGAGGGGGATAAACCCATGGGATTGATGATCCTGGCCGAAGGGAAGGTAAAGATTTTTAAAGAAGGAGTTGGAGGCAGAGAACAGATCGTCAGAATGGCCAAGCCGGTTGGATTCATTGGATACCGGGCACTGTTCGCCGAAGAGAACCATACAGCCACAGCCGTTGCTATTGAAGATTGTGTATCGTGTATCGTTGACAAAGAGAGTGTATTCAGAGTGATGCGAAGCAATGCCGAGCTGAGTATGAGTGTGATCCAGTCCTTTGCTTCTGAACTGGGATTTTCACATGATCGTACGGTTACGCTGACTCAAAAACACATCCGGGGAAGGCTGGCGGAATCATTGATCTTTCTCA
>JAYEOJ010000383.1:0-10943 GCA_034722835.1 Bacteroidota bacterium
GTGAGGATACCTTTGAAGCCCTGATTAATATCTCCATTGCCTTCGAAAACGTGCGGCATTTTGAGCTGGCCCTGAAGTATCTGATGCAGGCTTACCAGCAGCAAGCGGAAAATCTATCTGTTCTTTATGACCTGGGCTACTTTTACGACCGTTTACATAAGTTTGATGAGAGCCTGAAATATTACCAGCAATACCTGGACCTGGATCCCTATTCAGACAATGTCTGGTATAACATTGGCATTGTATACCACAAACTGGAGCACTTTGAAAAAGCAGTGGAAGCTTACGAGTTTTCCATTGCAATCAATCCCGATTATGCTTCCTCTTATTTTAATAAGGCAAGTGTATGGGTGAATGCGGGAAAATATGAAAAGGCCATAGAGTCGTACCGGGAATTCCTTGAGGTGGAGCCTGAAAGTACCCAGGCATATTGTTATATGGGTGATTGCTATGAGCAGATGGATCGCCTGGAAGATGCGCTGGCAGCTTTTCGCAGAGTGATTGAACTGGACAATAGTGATCCTGAGGGATGGTTTGGGGCCGGTATGATTTACCACCGAATGGGAAGTCAGCACGAGGCAATAACTTATATCCTGAAAGCCATAGAATTTGATAATAAGAACCTCGATTACTGGATCAACCTGGGTTATGCGAACGAAGATGCGGGGCTATTGGAAGAAGCCATCAAGTGTTACGGTTACGTCACACGCACCGATGCCAACGATCTGGATGGCTGGAGCGCACTCACGGGACTCCTGATGAAAGAAGGACTGTACGAAAAAGCACTCGGATTCCTGCGTGAAGCCTTTGTACATCACTCCAAGGATCCCGGTATCAAATTGAAGATGGCAGTGTGCCACCTGAAGCTGGAGGAGAAGGAGCTCTCCGGGAAATTTCTCAGCGAAGCTCTTGAAGCGAATAGTGACCTGGAATCTGAATTTGCCTACTTTTTCCCTGAAGGTGTCAGGGAGACTGAAATCGAGCGTATTATCCAACAGTATAAAAAATAGCATTTAAATGAATTTTCCACTGACACATCTTCCTGAAAGAACTTCGGGGAATCGCGATTTTGGTCTGACCATGATGATGGATAAGGGACTTAGCCTGAAGGAGTCAGAACACTTTATCGAGTCAAGCGCGCCCTTTACAGATCTGGTAAAGTTTGGTTTTGGAACAGCACTGATCACCCGGGATCTGAAAGCAAAAGTTAAGCTGTATCAATCGGCCGGACTCAAGCCCTATTTCGGCGGAACTCTTTTTGAGATGTTCTATGTGCGGGGTGAGTTTGATGCTTACAGGAAGTTTGTTTCAGAATCGGGACTTGGCAATGTGGAAGTGTCAGATGGAACCATAAAAATGGAGCATGATGAGAAGCTGGAGTGTATTTCCACTCTGGCGAAAGACTTCGAGGTCCTCTCCGAGATTGGTAGTAAAATTAAAGGCGTGGAGCTCTCCAATGAGCTCTGGGTATCCCATATGAGGACAGAATTGGAAACAGGGGCATGGAAAGTGATTGCCGAAGCCAGGGAGAGTGGAACCATTGGAATCTATGATTCAGATGGTGCGGCCAACAGGACCTTGATAGAGGACATCATGAAAGAGATTTCAGTAAATGATGTGTTGTGGGAGGCACCTATCAAGTCGCAGCAAACCATGTTTATTCAGCTGATTGGCGCCAATGTTAACCTGGGGAATATTGCTCCCAATGAAGTTGTTTCACTGGAAGCACTTCGCCGTGGCATGCGAGGGGACACCTTTTTTGATGTATTGCCGGAAGAGTTTCATTCCAGAAAACAATAGGATTTTGAAGAAAAATGCAGCAAGGCACCTTTTCCTTGTACTCCGGGGAATGGGCATGGGAGCAGCAGATGTGGTCCCGGGAGTATCCGGGGGAACCATTGCTTTTATTACCGGGATTTACGAAGAACTGATAAACTCTATCAAGGGGATTAATCTGGAAGCAGTCAGGCTCTTCTTTACAGGACGCTGGCGCTCCTTCTGGAAGCAAATCAATGGAAATTTTTTACTGGCAGTATTTGCCGGGATCTTTATATCGGTGCTTTCACTGGCCAGATTGCTGGAATATCTGCTTGAACATCAAGCCATATTGATCTGGTCCTTCTTCTTCGGATTGGTGCTGGCCTCCTCCTATGTGGTCTCCAGGAAGATCAACCAATGGCAATATCCAAAAATTGTAGCACTGGTGAGTGGCATTGGGATCGCTTTCTATATTACCAGTGTGACCCCCACCACAACCACAGATGCTTCCTGGTTTGTGATCTTTTCGGGTGGATTGGCCAGCTGTGCCATGATCCTGCCGGGGATATCGGGTAGTTTTATCCTGCTGCTGCTGGGCAAATACACCTTTGCCCTTCATGCCGTTAACGAACGGATTATTCCTGACCTCTTATTGTTGGGTGTAGGAGCCATCAGCGGATTGATCCTCTTTGCAAATCTGCTCTCCTGGTTGCTGAAAAAGTACCATGATATCACCATCGCAGTGCTGGTGGGATTTATGATCGGATCACTGAACAAGATCTGGCCCTGGAAAGAGACCTTGAAAACGATTGTTGTGGAAGGGGAGATAAAACCCCTGGTCGAGAAGAATATTCTGCCTTCTCTGGGAAATCCCGAAAATCAGTTCTGGCTGGCATTGCTGATGGCTGCTGCGGGCATCGCTCTGATCCTCTTTATTGAGATCGGGCTGACAAGGAATAAAAAAACCAGTTAGCATGCGACTCTTTGGACTCATCGGATATCCTTTGGGACACAGTTTCTCTGCTGCCTTCTTTAATGGGAAATTTAAAGAAGAGGGGATCCATGCCGAATACAGGAATTTTCCGCTGGAACAAATTGCGGATTTCAGTGCGTTGCTGAACCGGGAACACGATCTGAGCGGATTGAATGTGACGGTCCCTTATAAACAGGAGGTTATTTCCTACCTCCATACCCTTAGCCCCACTGCTGAAGCGATCCGGGCAGTGAATACAATCTCTTTCAGAAGGAGGGAAGGCAGGATGGAGTTGGCGGGAGACAATACGGATGTCATTGGCTTCAGGCGTTCACTGGAAGAGCACCTGGAATCCTGGCATTCATCGGCTCTGGTGCTGGGAACAGGAGGATCATCAAAGGCAGTCCTTTACGTCCTGGAACAGCTGGGCATTAGATATACCATGGTTAGCCGGACTCCTGGAGATAGACAGATCACCTATGGAGAACTTGGTGCCAATCAGGTGGCTGCAACAACTTTAATTATTAATACGACCCCGTTGGGGATGCATCCACGGGTGGATGTAGCCCCCGAAATTCCTTACGAGACACTAACACATGAGCACCTCTTGTTCGATCTGGTTTACAATCCTGAGAGAACGGAGTTCCTGAGCAGGGGCGAGAAACGGGGAGCAAAAATAGTAAACGGGCATGCCATGTTAATCTATCAGGCAGAGGCCTCATGGGATATCTGGAATAGATAAGCATCATGAATATTTTCACAAGGGAATTTACAATTTCATCCTACGACCTGAATCCAAAGGGCCAGGCCAGGTTGACTACCATGGCCAACTTTTTCCAGGAGGTGGCTTACCATCATGCCAGTGAGCTGGGCCTGGGCTACGATGATATGAAGAGCAGGAAGACCACCTGGGTGCTATCGAGGATGCGGATCCATATGAAGCGCTACCCGGTCTGGAACGAGCAGATCAAACTGGAAACCTGGCCAAGTGGTGCGGAGAGGCTCTTTGCCCTCAGGGACTTCAGGGTGCTGGACAGCAAGGGGAAGCTCATTGGGATGGCAAGTACCGCATGGTTGATACTTGATATTGACACACATCGCCTGATCCGTCCGAAAGAGATGATGGAGCAATTCAAATTGATTGTGCAAGATGTGCAGATGTTTGAGAAGCCCCTGGATAAGATCGTCTTGCCCGGGGAAGGCAGATTGTTAATGAAGCACCAGGTGGTATTTTCAGACCTGGATATCGTTGGTCATGTGAATAATGTCAGGTATATGGAATGGTGCATTGATGCTGCAACATCGGCTGACAATGCTGAGGAGGAGATCCGCGAACTGGAGATTAATTTCAATCATGAAGCACTGTTTGGAGACCGCATAGCTATTACCGGATATGATCAGTCTGAAGGCGAAACCTATTTTGTAGCAATCCGCCAGGAAGATGGAAAGGAAATCATCAGCGCCAGGCTGAATCGAGACTAACCATTAACTAATACCCAATATCCACCAGGAAAAGCCCCTTGGCCGGGCCTGAGGATCCCGCTTCTTTTCGATCCTTTGCATTCACAATCCTTTTAAATTCCTCAAGCTGCAGTTTCCCGCGGCCCACATCCAGCAGTGTACCTGTTAAGGATCGTACCATATTCCGCAGAAAGCGATCGGCGGTAATTTCAAAACGATATCCCTGGTCCACCTTCTTCCATCGGGCATGTGTAACGCTGCAATTGTTGGTTTTTACATCTGAATGCAGCCTGGCAAAACTTGTAAAATCTGTGGTCTCCAGAATCACCTTGCAACAATCGTTGATGGCTTCCATATCCAGTTCCCCGTATACATAATAGCTGTAGTTTTGATTGTAGATGGGCTTGATGGAAGATATTCGGTAGTGATAGGTTCTGTAGATGGCGGAAAAACGGGCATGCTTATCAGCAGGAACTGCAAAGATTTTGTAGATCACAATGTCATTGGGCAGGAAACGGTTCAGTTTAAAAATGAACTGATCAGATGATGGGTCGGGCAGTGGATCATTCAGATCAAAGTGCGCTATAAAATGAGAGGCGTGTACGCCTGTATCGGTACGTCCGGCCCCGGTTACCGGAATTTCCGTCTTCAGAAGAGTGGAGAGCGCAAGTTCAAGAACCTGTTGAACGGTCTTCTCATTGGGTTGAATCTGCCAGCCACAATATTCAGTACCATCGTAGGCCATATGAATAAAATACCTGCTCATTATATCTGATTAAGTAAACAAATTTACCCTTTTATTAACATTTTTTAACCCCTCATTCCTTTCGTTTGGTCATTTTCACTGCTATTTTTGTTCTCCGCTTAAGAAGCACGATTAACAAGATGATTATTAACATTAAAGAATCCATTACATGACTCAGGACGTAAACATCAAGGAGCTCAACGAAAGGATTAAGAAAGAGAGTGAGTTTGTGGATCTGATCACCCTGGAGATTCAGAAGGTGATTGTGGGACAAAAGGGATTGGTAGATAGATTGCTGATTGGTTTGTTGTCTGACGGACATATTTTGCTGGAGGGGGTGCCCGGATTGGCAAAGACACTGGCCATCAGTACACTCTCTCAGACCATCGATGCATCCTTCAGCAGGATCCAGTTTACTCCTGATCTCCTGCCTGCCGACTTGCTGGGCACCATGATATATAGCCAGAAAAAGGAGGAATTTGTTGTGAAGAAGGGGCCCGTTTTCGCCAATCTGATCCTTGCTGACGAGATCAATCGTTCTCCTGCCAAGGTGCAAAGTGCCTTGCTGGAGGCCATGCAGGAGAAGCAGGTGACCATTGGTGATACCACCTATAAACTGGAACGTCCGTTTCTGGTGATGGCCACTCAGAATCCCATCGAACAGGAGGGTACCTATCCCTTGCCGGAAGCCCAGGTGGACCGTTTCATGATGAAGGTGGTGGTTAACTATCCCGGAAGGGAGGAGGAGCGGCTCATTGTGCGTGAGAATCTTGCAGATGAATTTCCGGTAGCCAACAGCATTCTGAAACCCGAAGACATTATGCAGGCACGTTCTGTGGTAAAAGAAGTTTACCTGGACGAAAAGATTGAAAACTACATTCTGGATATCGTATTTGCCACACGTGATCCTCAGAAGGCAGGACTGGCACAGTTTGTGCCTCTGATACAGTATGGCGGATCGCCGCGTGCAAGTATTAACCTGGCCAGGGCAGCCAAAGCGTATGCCTTTATAAAGCGCAGGGGTTATGTGGTCCCTGAGGATATCCGGGCCATTTGTCACGATGTGATGCGGCACAGGATAGGATTAACCTATGAGGCCGAAGCAGAAAATATTACCACAGAGAATATCATCTCGGAGATTCTCAATCATGTGGAGGTGCCATAGAAAGTTGCTTATGAAGGTTCCAACACCATATATCGTGCTGACTGCTGTTCTGTTGTTGATTGCAGGATCTTCGCTGAAGGGGCAGACAATGATCGATCTGACCAAAGAGGAAGTGCGGGTGCGGGTGAAGGAAAAACACAGAGAGTTCAGGCGTGACAATTCGGTGGTGAATCAGCGCTTCAACTATCTGAAGTATGTAAACGGACTGCGGACACGTACCTGGATTCTATATTTTACAGATGAGGACATATGCAGAAGCACAAAGCTGGTTTGTGACTACGGGGAATATGATAAGGTACTTGAAGAGCTGAATAAGGCCTATGAAAAAGTGGCCGAGTCCCAATGGGCCTACCAGTTAGATCAAGACACGATCCAGGTGACGCTGGACAGGCAGGAATGGTATTTTACGGTGAGAGAAGCAAGAAAGAAGTAAGTGGAAACAAAAGATCTCCTAAAAAAGGTACGGAAAATTGAGATCAAGACCCGGGGCCTGACCCGGCAGATCTTCGCTGGCGAGTATCACAGTGCCTTCAAAGGAAGGGGTATGACTTTTTCTGAAGTCAGGGAGTACCAGTATGGGGATGATATCCGGAGCATCGACTGGAATGTGACTGCACGTTTCAACCACCCCTATGTAAAGGTTTTTGAGGAGGAGCGGGAACTGACTGTGATGCTACTGATTGATGTAAGCGGATCGGGCGATTTCGGGACCCAGAATCAGATGAAGCAGACACTGATTACAGAGATTGCGGCACTGCTCTCCTTTTCAGCCATCGAGAATAACGATAAGATTGGTGTGATCCTCTTTACGGATCGCATTGAGAAATTCATTCCACCCAAAAAAGGGCGGAAACATATACTCAGAATTATCAGAGAATTGCTGGAATGCAATCCGCAGAGTCGTGGTACCGATATATCGGAAAGCCTCAGGTTTTTAACCAATGCAATAAAAAAACGATGTACAGCTTTCCTTATTTCTGATTTCAGGGATAAGGGCTATGCCCGATCATTGCAGGTAGCCAATAACAAACACGATGTGGCAGCGCTGCACATATACGACAGGCGCGAAGCTTCACTACCGTCCGTGGGGCTCGTGAGGGTGCTTGATGCTGAAACCCGAATGGAGAGATGGATCGATACATCAAAAAGAAGGATCAGAGATAACTATGCCATGAAGTGGGAGAGTCATCTGGAGATTATGAAGGAGATCTTTTCAAGGGCAGGAGTTGACAATGTGTCGGTCCGGACAGGAGAAGACTATGTTAAACCTCTTATCAGGCTGTTCAAGCAAAGATAGGATGCGTATCAAAAACAGCATACAGTTTGTGAAAGTACAGTTTATAACTGCTCTGTTCCTTTTGCTGTTAATGCCGGCAAAGGGACAGCTCATAAGCGTACAATCCCTGGTTAGCAGCGATTCTCTGATGATTGGTGAGCAGATCACCTATACCCTCAAGGTCGATGCGGACAGTGAGATTGAGTTTATGCTTCCGCTTATCCGGGATACATTGAGCAGCCATCTGGAGGTGCTTACGCCCCTCTCTTCCGATACCCTTGTGGAAGGAAACAGGACCGTGGTGGAACAAAGCTATATGATCACAGGTTTCGAATCGGGCTCCCAGATCCTACCCTCCCAGGAGGTGATCTACCGAAGAGCAGGAGGGATCGATACAGCAAGAAGCATGCCCCTGATTATCAAGGTGTATGATCCTGTTGTAGATACGACTCAACAGATAAAACCCATTAAGCCCCCAATTAATACTCCTGTAACTTTCAGAGAGCTGCTTCCATGGTTGGCTGCCGGGCTGGGAGGCTTGCTGATTCTGGGCACAGTGATCTGGTTGGTATTAAGATATCTGAGGCGGAAGAAAAACCCGGAAAAATATTCCAATAAACCCCTGGAACCTGCACATGTGATTGCATTCAGGGAACTGGACAAGCTTAAAGAGGGGAAAATCTGGACCAGGGGAGAGGTGAAGGAATATTACACTCGTCTGACGGAAATAACCAGGCACTATATCGAGCGACAATACGATATTCCGGCCATGGAAAGTACCACGGAGGAAATACTCCATGCATTCCAGAGGGCCAATCCTGAAGATCACCTGTTGGATGAGATCCTGAAAGAACTGCTTGAGTTGGCCGACCTGGTGAAGTTCGCCCGGGAGGATCCCCTGCCGCTGGATAATCAGACCAATCTGAATAACGCCTATATTTTTGTGCAGAAGACCTATCCTTTGTTTTACCGTTCAGAAGAGAAAATGGAGGCTGTAGATGAGTAACATTGAATTTACATATCCAGCTTTCTTCTACGCGATGGTTTTGATTCCATTGATGGCAGCCTGGTATATCTGGAGGGGCAGGAAAGGAACTGCACCACTTAAGTTATCTGGATTTGAGAACCTGGATGAACGTATGGGATCATCCAGGATCTGGTTGCGACATCTCCTGGCTCTGCTTCGAATGACTGTGGTTGCCCTGATCATCGTGGTGCTTGCCAGACCACAATCATCCAACAAATGGGAACAGGTAACCACCGAAGGAATTGATATTGTGCTCTGCATGGATGTATCGGGCAGTATGCGTGCCATGGATTTCAGGCCCAACAGGCTGGAGGCTTCAAAAAACGTAGGGATTGAATTTGTAAATGCCCGGGAGGACGATCGGTTCGGATTGGTAGTGTTTGCCGGCGAAAGCTTTACACTGTGCCCCATGACCACCGATCGCGCCGTGGTTGTTAATTTCATGAAAGAAGTCGATTTCGGGGTAATCGAAGATGGGACCGCCATTGGAATGGGACTGGCCACTGCTGTAAACCGGGTCAAAGAAAGCAAGGCTAAAAGCAAAGTGATTATACTCCTGACGGACGGGGTGAATAACAGGGGAGATGTGGGACCGGTTACAGCTGCGGAAATTGCTGCCGGCCTGGGAATCAGGGTCTATACCATTGGTGTGGGCTCCAAAGGCAATGCTCCCATTCCGGTACAGGATATGTTTGGCAGGACTGTAACAAGAGACATGCCGGTTGAGATTGACGAGGATGTATTGAAAAAAATTGCAGAGACCACCGGAGGAACTTATTTCAGAGCAACAGATAATAACAAATTGAGAGAAATATATCAGGAGATTGATCAACTGGAGAAAACGAGGCTGGATGTAAAACATTTTAGTAAGAAAAAGGAAGAGTACTTCCCTTTCCTGCTGGCAGCCATGTTGATCCTTTTACTTGAAATACTCCTCAGATATACCATTTTCAGAACAATACCCTGAGCATGATCCAGTTCGCACATAAGGATGTTTTATGGTTCCTGCTGGCCGCGGGACTAATGATCGCAGGATATTTGCTCTACTGGGGGCACCGTAAGCGTTCCCTGCTTAAGCTGGGCGACACTGCCTTGCTTGAAGAGTTAATGCCGGAAGCCTCCGGATGGGCAAGGCACTGGAAGTTTTTACTGTTATTTATTGGAACGGTACTGTTGATTATTGCTGCATCGGGGCCCAGGATCGGATCCCGGCTGGAAGAAGTGAAGCACAAGGGCCGGGAGGTTATCATTGCTCTGGATGTTTCCAACAGCATGCTTGCCGAAGATATCAAACCCTCCAGGCTTGAGCGTTCCAAGCAGATGATCAACAGGATGGTCGACCGCATGTCCAACGATAAGATTGGTCTGATTGTATTTGCCGGGGATGCCTATACCCAGATCCCAATCACAGATGACTATCCCAGTGTGAAGATGTTTCTCTCCAGTGCGGGTCCGGATATGGTATCAAAACAGGGGACGGCCATTGGATCGGCCATCCATCTGGCGGTCAGATCCTTCTCTTCCGGGGAGGAAGAACGTGCTTCCGGGGAAAGTGTGCCCAGTCAGGCTATCGTCGTGATTACCGATGGCGAGAATCACGAAGATGATGCAGTTGGTGAAGCAACCCGGGCAGCGGAACGTGGTATTAAGGTATATACGGTAGGATTGGGAGATCCCAACGGGGTGCCGCTACCCCTTTCACCGGGCAGCAGTGCTACGAGAAGGGATCGTGACGGGAATGTAGTGGTAAGTAAACTGAATGAAAAACTACTTAAGGAAGTAGCCACGGAGGGTCGTGGCGCCTACATCCCGGGCGATCGGATCAATAGCCTGATAGATGAGCTGGATAAACTGGAAAGGGCAGAACTGAAGTCACGCGTATTTGCAGAATTTGCTGAGCGCTTCCAGTATTTTGCCGGCTTTGCACTGCTCTTCCTTGTGCTTGAATTCTTTATTCGCTCCAGGAAGAATCGATTTTTAATGCGTCTGAATCTGTTTAATACGGAAAAATAAATGTGATGATGAAAAGATCTGGATTCATATTCATGTTGCTGATGGCTGTTACCCTGGTCCATGGACAAAATGAACGCAAGGTGATCCGGGATGGCGTCCGGGCTTACGATAAGGAGGGCTTTTCTGAAGCGGAAGTTCAGTTTCGTAAAGCAGAGAATATCAATCAGGAGTCCTATGAGGCTGTATTTAATACCGGAGCAGCCCTCTATGGTCAGGAGAAATACGAGGAGACCGTCAAACAATACCAATCCTTGCTGGATCATACCGATGATGTGGATAAAACAGCCCAGATATGGCACAATATTGGAAACAGCCTGCTGGAGGCACAGCAGTATGCTCCAAGCATTGAAGCATATAAGAACAGCCTGCGGAAGAATCCCGGCGATGATGATACCAGGTACAATCTGGCCTATGCGAAACAAAAGCTGAATGAGCAGCAACAACAACAGAACCAGGATCAGCAAGACCAGCAGGACCAGGACAAGAACCAGGATAAGCAAGACCAGGACAAGAACCAGGATAAGC
>JAYEOJ010000384.1:0-2725 GCA_034722835.1 Bacteroidota bacterium
CTAAGGAACCATGAACAAGCACATTAAATACAGGGATATTGATCTGAGCTACTCAGATAAGGGAGAGGGGCCCTGCATTGTATTGCTGCACGGATATTTGGAACGTGGAGCGATCTGGCAAAGTTTTATTGACAGCTTTCCCGGTGCATGCCGCTTCATTGTTCCCGATCTTCCGGGACATGGGGCTTCAGGAACCTGGGGGAAGGTTCATAGCATGGATGAGCTTGCAGGCGCTGTGCTAGCAATTCTTGAGGAAGAAGGCATCCCCGGGGTATTCCTGGCCGGGCATTCCATGGGTGGCTATGTGACCATGGCTTTTGCCGATCTGTTTCCTGAAAGGATTACCGGATATGCACTGGTTCATTCTACTCCCTTTGCGGATACGGAAGAAAAAAGGGAAAACCGTAAGCGGGAAATCAGCCTGGTGCTCTGTGGTAAAAAGAGACAAATCGTCCTGGTCAACATTCCCAAGGCTTTTGCAATGGACAACCTGGAAACCATGGCCAGCCAGGTGGAACTGGCCAAGGGAATTGCGCTTGCGAGTCCTGATGACGGCACCATTGCCCTGCTTAAGGGGATGAAGGAACGGCCCGACCGGACCAGGGTCCTGCAGGACCCTGGTCTGCCCTTATTGATGATCGGGGGGATGAAGGATAACTATATACCGGTGGAGGTATTTGATAAACTGATATCCCTGGCACCTCATGCCCGTGTGCTGCGACTGGAAGAGAGCGGACACATGGGATTCATGGAGGAGCCTCACCTGGTGCACCAGGCTTTCATGGCAATGTTGTCTCCGCAGTAAGGGATAAAAAAAGACCTGCCATCCATGATCTGTGAAGAACAATTCTGACAGGTCAATCATTGGCAGTATTCACCAACCCTTATATTCCTCTGTAGCCTCTTCCTTGTCCGGCTTGTCCGGCACCTCTGCGGCCATCTCTCTGGAAATATCCCTGTCCACCTTTGCCATGGAAACCATCCCTTCGCGCAAAGTGTCTGCGCTGTTGCAGCTTCATTGCCTGCTCATCGGTCAGCAGTCCCTTGACGGCGACCTGCTGCTTTACCTGAAGCTTTCGAATAGAGCTGGCGAGCTCGGTCTGCTCATCGATGGTCTTGTTCACTGCCTTCATATCAACGCTCTCCTCAGAAAGCAGGGTACGCTCCCTTGCCTTCAGTTCTGCCATTTTATTCCTGAGCGGTGTGATTGCTTTAAAGTGTTCGGTGCGAAGTGCGGTAATTTCTGCTTGCTGCTCTTCTGTAAGATCCAACATATAGCGCATACCATAAGCAGGGCCATCACCTGCACCACAGGGCCCTAGTCCCCTTCCACCCTGACGGTTTAACTGGGCATTGACCGCAGTGGCCATTAACATACTCATAATGAGTAGGCCAACTGATTTTATAACTCTTGTTTTCATAACTCTTGTTTTCATGTTTTTTGATTTAAATAAGACAAATAGCAATTGCATTTGCCTTTTTGACTATGCAAACAAGCTTTGGTTTAAAATGGGGGGAAATCAGAGTTTGACAATGGTGTCAATGGCGACCTTCAGGGTCCGGTCAATATCTGCAATAATGGGATAGAATCCATCATTGTCGATTATATTTCTGGCCACATAGGCTTTGATGGTCTTATGAAGGATCAGTTCGGAAGTCCTGATATCATCATAGTCGGGTTGAACCCCTTTCCCTTTTGCATAATTAATAAACTGTGGCATCAGATCCTGATCGTCCAGGTAAGCTTCAATATCCCGGGCTCTTGTGAACTGATCCAGCGAGGACCTGTGAATGTCTGTATAGTAGAATGCAAATCGGTACATCAGGCCAAGACTCCGTACTTTGTTGTAGTACTCAGAAATGCCTGTTGTATCGACCGGGACAAATACATCCGGCGTGATCCCCCCACCCCCGTAAACGGTTTTTCCACCGGGGGTAAGGAATTTCTGGGAATCATCAAATTTAATGCTGTCCTCGTACTTAAATTCACCACGTATCCAACGTTCTGAAAATTCGTGGTAGTAGTCCTCTTTACCATTTTCATAGGAGCGCTGAATGCTCCTGCCTGTTGGAGTGTAGTAGCGGGCCACCGTGAGGCGCAGAGCCGAACCGTCTGTAAATCGCATTTCTTCCTGAACCAGCCCTTTCCCAAACGATCTGCGGCCGATCACCAGCCCCCTGTCATTATCCTGGATGGCCCCTGCAAGAATCTCGCTTGCGGAAGCACTTGATTCGTCCATAAGAACCACGACCTTATCATTTTTAAGAATTCCTCTGGAAGAAGCATAATCGTTTTCCCGTGACCTTGTGCGCCCTTCGGTATAAACAATTAATTGTCCCTCTTCAAGGAACTGATCTGCGATCATGGTAGCCGCCTCCATGATTCCGCCTCCATTTCGGCGGAGATCTATGATCAGCTTTTCAACACCCTGAGTCTTAAGCCTTTCGATGGCCTGGATAAACTCGTGGTAGGTGGTCTGCGCAAACTGGCTGATCTTAATATATCCCGTATTTTCATTCACCTTATAGGCTACGTCCACGCTGTAGATTGGGATATCATCGCGTGTAATTTCAAAATCAATTGGTGCTTTTTCACCCCTTCTGTATACGGTGACTTTCACCACTGTATTTTTAGGTCCCTTAAGCATCTTGACAATATCGTTACTTGGCATATTGACCCCGGCCACTACCGAATCATCAACCATAATGATCCTGTCTCCGGCCA
>JAYEOJ010000385.1:0-2719 GCA_034722835.1 Bacteroidota bacterium
GTACCCGGCAGCCTGGAAAAGCTGCGGGAAGGTAATCTGGGTGGTATCGAAAGGAAACCTGTTGTCGATCTTCCCGTGCAGGTGACAGTGCTTGCCCGTAAGGATAGTGGCCCTGGAGGGGGCACAAATGGAGTTGGTTACACAGGCATTGCTGAATAACATTCCTTCATTGGCAATCCTGTCGATATTGGGGGTCTGAATCAGTTGATCACTGTAGGCACTGATGGCCTGGTAGGCATGATCGTCCGACATTATGAAAACAATGTTTGGCCTGGCCTTCTCCTCAACCTGCTCCGAACAGGCTGTGAATGAAAGGGCCAGTGCTAACAAGGACAATAAAATCGTGATTCTCATTGTCTTTTATTTGAGTTCCATTGGCGCTTAATATCCTTCATGTGACTCTCCTACCGGTTTCCCCTCAACCGCGTTTAATATGGCCTCAGTGGCTGTGGCTCCAATCCGGGTCACTCCCAGCTCCCTTACTTTCATGGTATCTTCCAGGGTGCGTACCCCTCCAGCTGCTTTAACCTCAACAGAAGGATCAGAGTGTCTACGCATCAGTAACAGGTCGTCTCGTGTTGCTCCTTTATAACTATAGCTGCCATCACTTTGCTTCACAAAGCCATAACCGGTGGAGGTCTTTACAAACTCTACTTTTAATTCGCTGCAGATTTCACACAGCCGGATCTTATGCCTCTCTTCGGGAAGAAAATCGTTCTCAAATATAACCTTCAGGGCGGCCCCGTGTTTCTTTGTGACTGCTACAATAGCAGCGATTTCGTCGCTCACATAAACCCAATCCTCCGAAAGTACCTTTCCGGTGTTTACCACCATATCGATCTCCACCGCACCGTCATCAATGGCCCTTTCAGTCTCATATACCTTCACGTCCACCCGGCTGTTTCCATGTGGGAATCCAATTACGGTGCAAACCATCACATCCGATCCCTGCAGCATTTCTGCTGCCATGTTTACCGCATAGGGCTTGATACACACCGATGCCACATTGTATTCCCTGGCAAGTTTGATCCCGTCCCTCAGTGTCTGATCATCCATGGTTGGATGCAAGAGGGAGTGATCGATCATTTTTGCTATTTCGTGTTTGGTAATCCCTTTCATAAGATATAATTGTACTTTTTTTGATCGCTCATCAACAGTCACTAAATGTAGGGAAGAATAATCAAAAAACTAAGTTCTAAGCAAAGAACATATTGACTACTTTTAACGAAAATATACACCTCAGATGAAAATCAAGATACTTCTAATGACTATGGTGCCGGTTTTGCTGGCCCTGACAAACTCGTGTTCAAGTACCACCCTCTGGCAGCTGGAATCGCCTGATCAGCTGGTTCGGGTGACCATCAACCAGGTGGATGAAAAATCCGGCACAAGGCTTTACTATTCCATCCTCCTAAAAGAAGATGAAGGGTATAAGCAAATCATGGATCTGTCTCCGCTGGGTGTGATTGGTGAAAAAAGCCGCTTTGTAGAAAATCTGGAATTTGTATCCGAGGAGAAGCAGCTAAACATATCTGACAGCTATACGCTGACTACCGGAAAAAAATTGCAGATAAGCAGCAGCTACAATGAAAGCACAATTTCATTTCTCAACAACGAGCAAAAGGAAATTGCCCTGGTGTTCCGGGCCTATAACAATGGAATTGCGTTCAGGTACCATTTCACAGGTGATGCAGAAGAGGAACTGAAAATCACCGGCGAAGAAACAGGATTTGACTTTAAAGACGGGAATTTCTGGGGACACCCCTACGACACCCTGTCCACCTATACTCCAGCCTATGAGACCTATTATCAAGGATTGGAGGCAGGAACCACAGCTCCGTGGAATAAGAACGGCTGGGCCTTTCCCATCCTGGTGGAGTCTGAAGGAATATGGATGATGGTTTCTGAAGCCGGATTTGACGGCAACTATGGAGCCAGCCACCTGCATGCGGAGTGCGAAGAGGGCCGGTACATGATTAAATTTGCGGAAGAGGAAGAAGCTGAAGGCTACTATGAAAACAGTTCTGTTTCATTGCTGCCTTTCCATACGCCGTGGAGATTTATCGCTCTCGGAGAAACGCCAGCAGGAATCCTGGAAACCACCCTGCCGACCGATCTCTCAGAACCTTCAAAGATTGAGAATACTTCCTGGATCAAACCAGGAAGAGCCGCCTGGAGCTGGTGGTCCGATAACGATAGTCCGCAGGATTATAATCGCATGGTTCCCTTTATTGATTTTGCTGCAGAAATAGGCTGGGAATACTTCCTGGTGGATGCCAACTGGAACCGGATGCTGAATGGCTCCATGGAAAAGCTGACCTCCTATGCCGAGACCAAAGATGTGGATCTGCTCCTCTGGTATAATTCAGGGGGAGTACACAATGTAGTCACCGAAGAACCCAGGGGCCTGATGTGGGATAAGGAACTTAGGCGTGCCGAGTTTAAACGAATCAGCAGCCTGGGCATTAAAGGGGTCAAGGTGGACTTCTTCCAGTCGGATAAACAGGAGATTATTAATCAGTACCTGGACGTCCTGGAGGATGCCGCGGACTTCCAGTTACTGGTCAATTTTCACGGTTGCGCCATGCCCAAGGGATGGAGGCGTACCTGGCCCAACCTGGTTTCCATGGAGGCCGTACGGGGAGAAGAGTGCTATATTTTTGATCCCCTCTTCCCGGAACTGGCTCCCGGTAATATGACCATTCTGCCATTTACAAGG
>JAYEOJ010000386.1:0-2715 GCA_034722835.1 Bacteroidota bacterium
GACCAAACTCTCCCAAACCAACCTTATGATAATCATTAATAAATTGTTGCGTTTTGACTTCTTTATGTCGTTTGAAACTGTTTCTTTTGCAAAGAAAGTTAAAAGTAGGAAGAACTATCCATAAAAACCAATGGCCACCAATAAACCAATCCGTAATGCGTTAATTTCAGTCTACTCCAAAGAGGGACTGGATCTTATCGTAAAGAAACTTCATGAATTGGGGATTCACATCTACTCTACCGGCGGAACTCAAAGATTTATAGATGACCTCGGAATTCCGGTTACCCCTGTTGAAGATCTCACTTCCTATCCCTCCATCCTGGGTGGCCGGGTAAAAACCCTTCACCCCAAGGTTTTCGGAGGCATCCTGGCAAGAAGGGAGGAGTCGGGCGACCTTGGACAGCTGGGAGAATACCAGATCCCTGAAATCGACCTGGTCATTGTGGATCTGTACCCTTTTGAAGATACGGTGCGCTCAGGGGAAGGTCACCAGGAAATCATTGAAAAAATTGATATCGGGGGCATTTCCCTGATCAGGGCTGCCGCGAAGAATTACAAAGACGTGGTGGTACTTTCATCACGGGAGCAGTATGGTCCATTTCTGTCGCTCCTGGAATCGGGAAAAGGAACAAGCAGCCTGGAAGAGCGCCTGGCATTTGCCAGAGAGGCATTCAACATCTCTTCACATTACGATTCCGAAATATTCAAGTTCTTTGACGGAGATCAGCTTAGCGCCCTGAAGGTCAGTCAACGTTCGTCCAGGAAGTTACGTTATGGGGAAAATCCGCACCAGCAGGGTCATTTCTACGGAGAGTTGGATGAGATGTTCCAACAGCTTCACGGAAAAGAAATCTCTTACAACAATCTGCTGGATATTGATGCTGCCGTGGGACTGATCAATGAATTTGAGGAGACCACCTTTGCCATCATGAAGCACAACAATGCATGTGGACTGGCGACCCGGGAAAAGCTTGTGGATGCATGGAAAGATGCACTGGCAGGAGATCCGGTTTCAGCATTCGGAGGCGTCCTGATCACAAACAGGGAAATTGATCTGGAAACTGCTGAAGAGATGAACCGTATCTTTTTTGAGGTGGCCATTGCCCCATCTTACACTGAAGATGCATTAAAGGTGCTTCAGCAAAAAAAGAACAGAATTATCCTGATTCAGAAGCACAGCGCTACAGCGGATGTGACCATTCGTACCGCGCTCAACGGAGTACTGGTGCAGGACCGCGATCTCTCATCCGAGACAGCGGAAGACATGAAAGCGGCTACTGCGATATCCGCCACCCCGGAACAGCTGGCCGACCTGGTTTTTGCCAATAAAATTTGCAAGCATACGAAGTCCAATACCATAGTACTTGCCAAGAATCAGCAACTGGTGGCATCGGGTGTGGGTCAGACCTCAAGGGTGGATGCACTGAGACAGAGTATTGAAAAAGCTTTACATTTTAAATTCGACCTGGAGGGGGCCGTTATGGCATCAGATGCCTTTTTCCCCTTCGCGGATAGTGTAGAGATTGCACATAAAGCAGGAGTCAGGGCCGTTGTACAACCCGGAGGTTCAGTACGCGACCAGGATTCTATCGATTTTTGTGATGCACATGGCATGGCCATGGTCTTCACCGGGATCAGACATTTTAAACACTAATCTTAGAAAGAAATTTTATGGGATTGTTTTCATTCCAGCAGGAACTTGCCATTGACCTGGGAACGGCCAATACGATCATTATTCATAATGAAAAAGTTGTTGTAAATGAGCCCTCCATTGTGGCCATTGATCAACACACAGGGAAATTGATAGCCATAGGTGAGAAAGCCAGGCAGATGCATGGCAAGACCCACGAAGATATCAAGACGATCAGGCCCCTTCGCGATGGTGTGATCGCCGATTTCCAGGCTGCAGAGCTGATGATCCGGGGCATGATCAAAATGATCAATACCAAGCGTAAGCTATTTACACCTTCGTTGAAAATGGTGGTGTGCATTCCTTCAGGAAGTACGGAGGTGGAGCGACGTGCTGTGCGGGATTCATCTGAACATGCAGGAGGACGCGATGTCTATATGATCTTCGAACCCATGGCAGCAGCCATTGGTATCGGACTGGATGTGGAAGCACCGGAAGGATGCATGGTTGTGGATATCGGAGGTGGGACCACTGAAATAGCGGTGATTGCACTGGGAGGCATTGTATGCAATCAGTCGATCCGCGTGGCTGGCGATGGATTCACCAGTGATATTCAGACCTATATGAGGCATCAGCACAACATTAAGATCGGAGAACGCACCGCTGAGGATATAAAGATCAATGTGGGTTCTGCCCTTCCTGAACTGGAGGACCCGCCACAGGACTTTTATGTGAGGGGACCAAACCTGATGACGGCACTGCCCATCGAAATCCCGATTTCCTACCAGGAGATTGGTCATTGTCTTGATAAATCCATCTCCAAGGTCGAAACGGCCATATTATCGGTTCTGGAGCAAACCCCTCCAGAACTTTACGCCGACATTGTCTCCAAGGGGATCTATCTTGCAGGCGGCGGTGCCTTGCTCAGGGGATTGGACCGTAGGCTTGCAGAGAAAATTTCCATCCCCTTCCATGTGGCCGAAGATCCCTTACAGGCAGTGGCACGTGGAACCGGGATAGCCTTAAGGAATGTGGATAAGTACCCCTTCCTCATGCGATAGGATCGGGTTTCAGATAGAATATGA
>JAYEOJ010000387.1:0-2714 GCA_034722835.1 Bacteroidota bacterium
TCCGCAACGACAGTGTCTGGATCGATATTTACCTGACCGAACGCGCCAGGATGTCACATCTGGAGATTACAGGGATCGGGAAATCGGAGACCCAGGACATCGTGGAGAAGATCAACCTGAAGAGAGGGCAGCAGGTGACAGCGGATATCATGGACAATACCAGCCGGATTATCCGGGAACACTTTATAGAAAAGGGCTTCCTCAATACCGAAGTGAAAATCAACCTGCAGGACGACACCATCCGGGTGAATATGGTTCAGATGGAGATTGCGGTCGATAAAAGGGACCGGGTGAAGATTGACCAGATTCACTTCAACGGAGTCGCCGCATTCAAGTCCAAAATTCTGCGCCGTAAGATGAAGGACACCAAACAGGTGAACATCAATATCTTCAAGGCATCCAAGCTGGTGTCGGATGCCTTCAAGGAAGATAAGAAGAACCTGGTGGCCTTTTACAACGAGAACGGTTACAGGGATGCCAAAGTGCTCTCCGATTCCGTGGCCTTTGTGGAGGGTTCAGATAACCGCCTGAACCTCTATATCAATATGGAGGAGGGAAACATGTATCATTTCGGGGATGTGACCTGGATAGGGAATACCAAGTTTCCTTCGGAAATACTGGATTTTCAGCTGGGAATTAGTAAGGGAGATGTCTTTGATCAGACCATCCTGGATGAGCGGCTCTTTATCGATGAGGATGCCGTGAACGGGATTTACCTGGACAATGGCTACCTCTTTTTCCAGCTTACCCCGGTGGAGGTGAGTGTGGAAGATGATACCATCGATTTTGAAATGCGTATCTACGAGGGTGAGATTGCGACCATTAACAATGTGATTATCTCCGGAAATGACCGCACCAATGAACATGTGGTTCGCAGGGAGCTGCGTACCCTGCCGGGTGATAAGTTCAGCAAGTCGGAACTGATCCGTACGGTACGGGAACTGGCCAACCTGGGACACTTCGATCCGGAGCAGATTGAGCCCAATCCCATTCCCAACCAGGCCGATGGTACCGTGGATCTTGAGTACAAACTGGTGGAACGTGCCACGGACCAGCTGGAGGTATCGGGTGGTTACGGAGGCGGAATGCTGGTGGCCACCATCGGGATCCGTTTTTCCAACTTTGCAGCCAGCCGGATCTTTGATCCCAAAGCCTGGCGGCCGGTCCCCTCGGGCGACGGTCAGACTTTCTCCATCAGGGCTCAAACCAACGGAAAAGTGTATCAGTCCTACAACTTCTCCTTTGTTGAACCCTGGTTTGGGGGAAAGAAACCCAACTCTTTCTCACTCTCGGGTTACTACTCCAAGATGAACCGGAACCCATACCAATTCTATTACGGGGGCAGCAAGGATGATATAAAGGACGAGTACTACTCTGTGATCGGGACATCCATCGGACTGGGAAGGCGGCTGACCTGGCCCGACGACTTCTTCACTCTGTACAATGCTTTCTCTTATCAACGGTATAAGGTAAAGGACTACCCGGGGCTGTTTTTAGTGCAAAATGGACAATTCAACAATTTCAGTTTTACCACCACACTGGGCAGGAGCTCCCAGGACCAGATTATCTATCCCAGGCGCGGTTCAAACATCAGTGTGAGCCTGCAATTGACTCCCCCTTACTCGCTCTTGAATGATAAGGACTATCTCAGTATGGAGGATGATGAGAAATACAATTGGGTGGAATATTACCGCTGGATGGTAAAGGCTGACTGGTTCCATGCATTATTGGGCGACCTGGTTTTGATGGCCCGCTTGCAATGGGGCTACCTGGGACACTACAACGACGATATCGGTCCCTCACCATTCGAAGGATTTGACCTGGGTGGGGACGGATTATCTGGCTACAACCTCTATGGACGGGAGACCATTGCTCAGCGTGGATATCCCAACAGGAGTCTGACTCCTGTCGATGCGAACGGGAATAAAAGCGGGAATGTTTATACCAAGTATACCCTTGAATTGCGTTACCCGGTATCTCTGAACCCTTCAGCCACCATTTTTGGCCTTGTTTTCCTGGAAGGGGGGAATGCCTGGTACAGCATCGATCAGTTCAATCCCTTTAGTGCCAAGCGTGCTGCAGGGGTGGGTGTAAGAGCCTTCCTGCCGATGTTCGGACTGCTTGGAATCGACTGGGCATGGGGATTTGATGACTATCCCGGACACCCTGGGATCAGTGGTTCGAATTTCCACTTTACCATTGGTCAGCAGTTCTAATTTGAAGAGATATACTATTTTGGTACGGTGTTTGAACCTGCAACTATAAAACAATAATCAAACAGAGATCCAAAAATCATATAACCATGAAAAAATTGATGATATCGGCCCTGGTACTGACACTCTTCGCGGGAAGTGCCCTGGCTCAGAAATTTGCATTTGTGGACAGCGACTACATCCTGCAGAATATTCCCTCTTACAGCGCGGCACAGAACGAACTGGATAAAGCTTCGGAAACCTGGGAGGCAGAAATTGCTGTCGAATACGAAGAAATTGAAAAGATGTATAAGACCTACCAGTCGGAGCGGGTGCTGCTTACCGAAGAGATGAAAACCAAGAGGCAGGAGGAGATCATAAGCAGGGAGCACGCGGTAAAGGATCTTCAGAATAAGTATTTCGGACCTGAAGGTGACCTTGCCAAAAAGCGCCAGGAGCTTGTGAAGCCCATTCAGGATGCCGTTTACAAGGCAGTAAAAGAGCTGTCAGCCGAGGGTTCTT
>JAYEOJ010000388.1:0-2709 GCA_034722835.1 Bacteroidota bacterium
AATCTCAGGTATGATTGCTTTAAGGGTAGGAACATGAAATTAACAGGGGCGACATCCTCCTAATTTTAGGGTGTAAATTTAGACATGAAAATCTGTGATAATAGTAAAGTGTTGGTTTATAGTACATAAAGTTACCACCATACAACACCCCAAACTAGCACATATCCTGAATTCTGTGACCTGAATGTGTCATTATGAGATAAAAACAGAAGAGGGCACCCGTTCGGATACCCTCTCTCTATTTTCTTTTGATAACCTGGGTATATTTTATTGGCCAACTGGGATTTTTGACGCAATCAACCGAGCTTGCGAACTCAGCGAAGCTAATAACCATTTGGCTTTAAAATATCCCCTGGTTCTTATTTTTAGCTCCGACACCCTCCCCGGGCTACAGAGAACTTTCATTCTTTATCGGACAATAAGCGTTTTAAGAGACTTTCCAACTCTGGAATCTCTTCTTGTATAGTTTTCCAGATGATCCTGAGTTCAATCCCCATATAATCATGAATCAATTTGTCCCTCATGCCAGCCATCTCTTTCCATGGGATTGCCGGGCTTGACAAAACAAAGTTGTTGGAAATATTCTTTGTCGCCTCACCTAGGACCTCAAAGTTCCTAATAACTGCATCTTGTATAATATCGCTCTTTTCAAACTCCTGAAAATCCACCCCTTTGGTGTACTTCAATATACGGGATATGGCATCCAGGATGTGCTCTATATAGGCCAGGTCATCTTTCATGCTTCATATATAACCCGAAGGTCTTTTAGAATGCTCTTTTTAATCCGCTCATTCTTGATTGCACCCTCTGTAACCAGGTCTACCTTTATTCCTATCAAGTCAGATAAATCATTTTCAATCCGAACAAGTTGAAGCAAGGAACATGTCTCATGAAACCGGACGAGAATATCAATATCACTTCCATCGTCGTGTTCACCCCTGGCAAAAGAACCGAACAGGCCTATCCGCTCAGGTTTGTATGAACTGAGGTAGTCAATAATTGTTTTATGCAACTGTTCTTCAGACATATTGCAAATGTAATGATTATCCCCAACAGTGTACCTAATCCAGCTCCGGAACCCTCCCTGGTGTCCAGGGTGCTTTCAGCTCCTCCAGCTGGCGGTCAAGCTCTCCAATCTCATACACGATCACCTTCAGTTCTTCCAGCAGGGGTGGAAACTCCTCGCGAAGAATTACCAGCTGGTCGGTCTCGGTTTTGGTCAGCTCGGAGGTGGAGGACCAGTGGGTCCGGATCATTACATTCAGCCTGCGGCTCAGGGGCATCCTCATGGGAGGAAGTTCTTCCCAGCTGGCTTTGGCACCGGGACCATCCAGGGCATACTGGATATCCTTCAACCGGCCCTCAAGTGCAAGGACCTGGCGACCTAATTCAGTACCTGCTTCCGGTGTCTGAACCAGCGCCTTTTTCATAGCGGCCAGTTTTGTCAACTGCTCCTGTGCCAGGCGCTGGGTTCCGGTCATTACCCTGGAGAGTTCAGACACTTCGTTCTGAAATTCAACCAGCGCCTTGTGGTCCTTCACCGGCAGGGTGGCGTGCTGAAGCAGTGTTGCATTGAACTGCTTAGGCTCGACCATTGCAATTACATCTCCGCTTTCGACCATGTCCATTCCAACGGTGTAGGTTCCCGGCATAACCAGCAAACCACTGCCGCCGGAGGAATCACCCCTGCCACTGCCTGATCCCGATCCCGAAGAGACCGGCCTGGTGGATGGGTAGCGTAGGTCCCAGGTAATCCTGTTGATCCCTTTGGCAGCCTTTTTTGTCAGTTTCCGGATGGCATTTCCATCTTCATCATATATGGTAAAGATCAACAAAGGAGCCTCTTCAGCTTCTTCCTCTCTTAACTGATCGCGTGTCGGTTGTGGAATGGGCTGCTTCTCCTTGAACAACTCCTTCTCATTCTCCTTGCGCTCCTCTTTCATGGTTTTGGGAACCTCCTTTAAGAAGTAGGTAAAAGTTGCACCGAAATCGGGATTCTTCGACCTGAAGAAAGTGGAACCCTGTCCATACTTACCACCGGTCTGAATGTACATCAGGGCATCTTCCACCGGAAATATATAATAAGGTCTCTCCAAAATCTCCTTATTCATGGCCAGCTCCCTTAGCGGAGTATAGTCGTCCAGGATATAGAACCCCCGTCCGAAGGTGGCCAGCACCAGGTCATTCTCCTGCTCCTGGATCGTCATGTCGCGTACGGCGATGGTGGGCATGCCCGAGTTGAGTTTGGTCCAGGCCTCTCCCCCATCAATGCTGAAATAGAAGCCGAATTCGGTTCCCACAAAGAGCAAACCGGGTACTTCCGGATCCTGCTCAAAGGTATGAACTGTTCCTTTTTCAGGCAAATTGGATGCAATAGAAACCCAGCTATTGCCTTTATCTGTACTCTTCAGCACATAGGGCGTGAAGTCATCCCGCTTGCGGTTGTCAAAGGTGGCATAGACCACATTGGCATCGTAACGGTCGGCCATCAGGTCGCTCACATAGGTATATTCCGGAACACCGGGGAAGGTCTTCACCTGTTTCCAGCTCTCACCCCCATCCGTGGTGATGGAGATCACCCCGTCGTCGGTTCCTGCATAAAGCAGCTTCTCGTCCAGTCGGGATTCAGAAAGTGCCACTCCTGTTCCCCATAGGCTGGTGGAGACATCTTTTACCACTGCATCCCAGCTCCAGTAATGGTCCATCACC
>JAYEOJ010000389.1:0-2706 GCA_034722835.1 Bacteroidota bacterium
AACCTGTCTCCCTTTCTTTTCGATTGTGCATTAAAACGCAGGGAGAGGATCTCTATGATTTCATTGGCCACCGATTCAATGGGCTTATTGGTCACTTTGATCACTGTAAACCCGCCACTTCTGAAAATCGAATTGGCATAATCCAATTCCGTCCTGATCGCTCTGGGCTCGATGTATTCGGAAGCATCATATATACCAAAATCTGAAAGTCTTTTTTTCCGGTGCGAAACAAGTCTGCTGGTAGTGATATCCAATCCAAATACCCGCTGGGGATCAACCAGGAACAGATCTTCGGGTGGTTCGACTCCCTGAACGAGCGGCACGTTGGCTACCTTCCAGCCAAGCATAGCCATGTACATGCTGGTTGGCGTCTTACCGGTACGGGAAATTCCTGTCAGCACGATATCCGCCTCATGTATGGATTTCGGATTCAGTCCATCGTCACTGCCTATGGTATATTCAATGGCCTCAATCCTGTCAAAATACTCCAGGTTCATCTTCCTGAATAGACCGGGCTCATTCATTGGTTCCTGCTTCAGGAGAAAGGTGAGGTAGATAAACAGGTTACCAACCATGTCAAATTCAATGATCCCGAATTCCCTGCACCTGTCAATCAGATGTTCACGCATTTTCCTGTCCACCATGGAATGCACGATGAATCCGCCATTATTCCAGACTTCCCGGATGTCTTTGTCAATGCTTTCTTTGTCCCGTATATCAGGAAAGATCTTTACCGGGATATTGCTCTCGGGGTACTGCACCAGTATGGATTGTACAATGCTGTGGGTGGGAAGTCCTTTCCCCCCGGAGAAAACATAGATGCATGTATCGATATTGTTATTTAAGGCCTCCACCATTATTTGAGTATTAAACAGCAAACCATCAGCTTTAGTTCACAAAACAGCTTTTCTTGATTCCATGTAATCCACTGTATCAGTTGAACATAAATACGAAATTTTTGTTAGCATCATCACAGAATTAAAAAAATCGCATTTATGGAAACAATGGTTAATTATTGGACAGTAGCAGCAGGTGCTGTACTTTCTATGGTTGTTGGAGCCATTTGGTATGGTCCTTTATTCGGCAAAAAGTGGATGGAAATTGTTGGTGTCGATCCGGCCGATGAAGAAGCCAGAAAGAAAATGCAAAAATCGGCCGGATCCTTGTACGGGGTACAATTTGTGCTATCACTTTTCCAGGTAGCTGTTCTGGCATATCTGGTAGTCGACTCACAAAGACATGGAGGGCTGGAAAGAGCGCTATGGATTTGGGCTGCCTTTATCATTCCAACCCTGGCAGGGGCTGTGATGTGGACCAATGAGGCAAGCAAATTAAAATGGGCCCGTTTCCTGATTCAGGGAGGGTTCCAGCTGGTAATCTTTGTTATTTTTGGTTTGCTTCTGCAGTTTTGGAAATAAACCTATCTTCGCTCAGGTAG
The DNA here is from genome assembly GCA_034722835.1 of Bacteroidota bacterium. GTDB lineage: Bacteria > Bacteroidota > Bacteroidia > Bacteroidales. The sequence goes on from JAYEOJ010000389.1 coordinate 1,439, forward strand.
CATGAGCAGTCCGGTTTATCTCGATTATAACGCAACAACTCCAATAGATCCGGAGGTTGTCAGGGAAATGATACCCTATATTGAAAGCTACTTCGGGAATCCTTCCAGTTCATATTCCATTGGTAATAAGAATCAGGAGGCCATCGAGAAGGCTAGAAGGCAGGTGGCAAATCTGGTAAATGCCAGCCCTGAAGAAATTACCTTTACAAGCGGCGGTACCGAATCGAATAATCATGCCATCCTGGGAGCTGCCATGGCCAACCAGGAAAAAGGAAAGCACATTATTACCTCTTCCATTGAGCACCCGGCTGTAACAAATGTGTGCAGACATCTTGCATTAAAAGGATGGGATATAAGCTGGCTACCGGTGGACCATACGGGTAGAGTGGGTTCAAAGGATGTGGCCAGATCTGTGCGGCCAGATACTGTTCTTGTAAGCATTATGCACGCCAACAATGAGGTTGGAACAATTCAGGCAATTGAAGAAATCTCTGCTATTACAAAACAAAACAAGATTCTGTTCCACACAGATGCGGCACAGTCGCTTGGAAAGCTACCTACGGATGTGAACGAACTGGGAATCGATCTGCTAAGCATAGCCGGACATAAACTCTATGCCCCGAAAGGGATTGGAGCACTTTATATAAAAAAGGGTGTAAGCATTGAAAACCTGATACACGGGGCAGAACAGGAAAATGGAATCCGGCCGGGAACCGAGAATGTGGGTCACATCGTGGCCCTGGGAAAAGCTTGCCAGATTGCCAGGCGTGATTTTGACAGGAACCGTTCACATATGCATGATATGCGGCTCAGGTTGCTGGAGGGATTGCAATCCAGATTAAAGAATCTGAAGGTTCATACACCACTGGACAGCAGTCTGCCCAATACCTTAAGCATTGCTTTTGAAAAAGTGGATGCACAAGCACTGACAAGCTTTATTGCCGGTGAAGTGTTCATATCAACAGGGTCGGCCTGTCATTCAGGTCATACAGAGATATCGTCAGTTTTGAAAGCAATGAATATTGATTTGGTTGCTGCGACAAATACGGTTCGTATTTCAACCGGAAAATATACCACTGAGAAAGAGATAGACATCGCCATCGAAACCATTTCCAGGGCTGTTCTTCAAAATTCGAAATTAACGTTTCTAAAAGTATGAAACGAGCTTCTTACCCACTGATCCTGTTTGCTGCTACCATCCTTTTATCGGAATGCAATCATTCCTCATCACCCATGCAAGATCAGGCATCCTATGTCGCCTCTGTTGA
>JAYEOJ010000390.1:0-10850 GCA_034722835.1 Bacteroidota bacterium
ATCTCTATTATGAGAAAGACGGGATGGAAACTGTTATTTACAGGTCGGAGAAGGCGGCTCATATAGGGGGGGAAGAGCTTAAATTAATTGCGCTGATCGACGTAAGTCCACTGGAAAGATCAAGAAAAGGCGAGGTGGCTGCCAATAAGGCAAAATCTGATTTCCTGGCTGCCATGAGTCATGAGATCCGCACCCCCATGAACGGAATTCTCGGGATGGCTAACAGCCTGCTAGAACAGAAAACAGGCAAGGAGCTTCAGGGTAAGATTGAGGTCATTAAAAAATCTGCAGAGCTGCTGATGACCATTATGAATGATATTCTTGATTTCTCAAAGATTGAAGCAGGACGAATGATGCTGGAGGAGATTCCTTTTAATCTGGCTGATGAGTTAGAGCTTGTAGGCGAACTGTTTAAGCCCCTTGCGGAAGAGAAAGGTTTAAAACTTCATATCGATATTCGTCACGATGTTCCCAATAAATTGATCGGTGATCCATTCAGGTTGCGGCAGGTTATTTCTAATCTGGTAAGCAATTCGGTGAAGTTTACAAAAAAGGGCAAGATTGTGATTGGAGCGACCCTGATGGAATCCTTTAGGAGTCATGTAAACATTCTGTTTACCGTTGAGGATACGGGGATTGGAATTCCCAGAGACCGGATTAAAGAGATTTTTGGCACCTATACCCAGGCCAGGGGATCGGTGCAGCGTAAGTTTGGAGGAACCGGACTGGGAACAGCCATTGCTAAACAATTGGTGGAGTTGATGCATGGTGAAATCTGGGTGGAGAGTCCTTCTGCGATCCAAATCGAAGATGACTATCCGGGATCGAAGTTCAGCTTTACCATTGAAGCCTATTCCAATGAGAGAATTCCCAAGACATTTGATTTTAGTGGCATATCCAGGCTCAGTGACATCAATGCGCTGATCCTGACAAAGGAGTCTGATCCGGAAAGTAATTCCATGGTTCGTATGCTGGAGAAGTTTGGTCTGAATGTGATCACCAAGATCTACCACGATAGCACCGTGGATAGTGTGATTCACCACCTGCAGGTTAAATGGGAGGCGTACCAGATGATCGTACTGGTGGACAAAAATGAACTGGATGGATTTGCCCTGGCCATGGGAATGAAAAGAAGCAACCTGATCGACCATTTTCCTGTTTTGCTGGTAAGCTCCAATGATAAAACAGGCAATTATAAAACCTGCCGTAAACTCGGTATTGATTACTACCTGATCGAGCCTTTTGAAACGAAAGAGGTAACGGATATCCTGGATGAGAATTATCCTGGCATTGAAGACCGGAAGGTTCTGGAGCCCATGATCAATGCCCTGCCTGAGGAGTTATCTATCCTGTTGGCCGAAGACAACCTGATCAATCAGAAAGTGGCGCAATCCATTTTTAAGAATATCGGGTATGAGATCGAGATTGCCAAGAATGGTGCAGAGGCAGTTGAACTGGTTGAGAAACAGAAATTCGATGTTCTGTTTATGGATTTACTGATGCCTGAAATGGATGGGTTCCAGGCTACTGAAGAGATTCGGGCTGCAGGACATAAACTGCCAATTGTTGCCCTGTCGGCCGATGAAACAGATGAAACCAGGAAAGCGGCATTTGAGGCTGGAATGAATGATTACTTGATGAAACCAACCCGGGTGGAGAGTATCAAGCATTTGTTGATCAAACTATTTTCAAAAACAATTTAGAGCAATGCGTTCACACGATTTAGATTACAGGATCATCGGGGATGATATCCAGCTGGTCGAAATTGAACTCGACCCCATGGAGACTGTTATCGCTGAGGCAGGAACAATGATGTATATGGACAGCCAGGTAGGCTTTGAAACGAAGATGGGTGACGGATCGGATCCCAATCAGGGTCTGATGGGAAAACTTCTCTCTGCAGGAACCCGTGTGCTTACCGGGGAATCCCTTTTTGTCACCCATTTCACCAACAGGGGGGGAAGCAAGCAGCGGGTGGCTTTTGCAGCGCCATATCCCGGTAAAATTGTACCCGTGGAACTGGGACTCCTTGGGGGTTCCATTATTGTCCAGAAAGACGGATTTTTGTGTGCAGCAAAGGGAACGAAGATTTCCATTACCTTGAACCGGAGAATTGGAAGCGGACTGGTAGGAGGAGAAGGATTTATCCTGCAAAGGCTGGAGGGAGACGGTAAGGCATTTATGCATGCAGGGGGAACAGTGATTGAACGGCGACTGAATAATGAAAGTCTGAAGATCGATACAGGATGCATCGTAGGATATACCCCGGGTATCGATTTCAATATTGAGACTTCGGGCAACCTGCGCTCCATGATTTTTGGTGGAGAAGGGATATTCCTGGCCACATTGAGTGGCACAGGAACCGTCTGGCTTCAGTCCATGCCCATCAGGAAGCTTGTACAGGCCCTATCTCCCTATGGGAAAAATGTCAGGAAAGAAGGCAGCTCCCTGCTTGGCAATTTCCTTGAACGGTAGTTTTTATTCCTTTTGGTGATGGCTGAGCATATTGATATTGGATCTTTTATTTCCCATTCAGCCAGGTTTCCCGTTATTGATGTCCGTACACCTTCTGAATATCAACAGGGGCATATTCCAGGGGCTTTGAACATTCCCCTTTTTGATGACCATGAAAGAAAGGTGGTGGGAACGACCTATAAGCAGGTGAATAAGGAGGCGGCCATGTATGCAGGCCTTGACTTCGCAGGGAAAAAGCTTGTACGACTGGCCAAGGAGGGTGAACGGGCTGCGGGGAAAAACAAAACCCTGCTGGTGCACTGCTGGCGCGGAGGCATGCGAAGCATGAGCATGGTCTGGTTGTTCGAAACCATGGGCATTACCTGTTACCTGCTTGAGGGAGGCTATAAATCCTACCGGGCCTATGTGAGGGTGGTGCTGGCATATCCTCTGAAGCTCCTGGTCATTGGTGGACGGACGGGCAGTGGTAAAACAGCCATTCTTCATCACCTTAAAAAATCGGGTGAACAGGTCATTGACCTGGAGGGGCTGGCACATCACAAGGGCTCAGCTTTTGGCGCATTGGGTGAAGCGGACCAGCCTTCAACGGAACAGTTTGAAAATGAGTTGTGCCGTGAAATTTTAACACATGACTCTGAAAAGGTTACCTGGATCGAGGATGAGAGCAGGAATGTGGGGAAATGTGTTATCCCGGGAGAGCTCTATTCCAGGATGAAAGAAACTGAAATTGTATTCCTGGATATATCGCGGGAATTGAGGGCAAGACATCTGGTTGGCGATTATGCCCGGTACAAACAGGAGGACTTAAGGGCATGTGTTCTGAAGATTGAGAAAAGACTGGGTGGTGACCGGACGAGGGAGGCCCTGGAGTTCATCGACAGGGAAGATTATTATAAGACAGCCATGATCACACTCCACTACTACGACAAAGCCTATATGTATTCCCTGGAAAAAAACCATGAACAATACCAGGTTCTTACATCGGAGGATGTGGATCCTGTTAAAAATGCCGAACTTCTGATCGCGTATGAAAAAGAGAGAAGATTTTGAACTGTTGGCTCCGGCCGGAAGTTATGAATCCCTTACTGCAGCTGGACAGGGAGGGGCAGATGCCATCTACTTCGGCATCGAGCAGTTGAATATGCGTGCCCGTTCATCGTCTAATTTTACAGCGGAAGATCTGCCACAGATTGTGTCCAGGACCAGGGAACTGGGAATGAAAGCCTACCTCACAGTCAATACCGTGGTTTACAATCAGGAGTTAATCCTGATGCGAAAGATCATCGATCTGGCTGTAAAACACGATATTGATGCTATTATCGCTTCGGATCAATCGGTCCTGCAATATTGTAAAAGTGCAGGTGCCCGGGTACACCTGAGCACACAATTGAATATCAGTAACATTGAAACGCTGAAGTTCTATTCGAATTTTGCCGATGTGGCGGTACTGGCCAGGGAGCTGAACCTGGAGCAGGTCAGGGAGATGGCAGGTGCCATTGAGGAGGAAGAGATCACCGGACCTTCAGGCCATCGTATCCAGCTGGAGATGTTTGTTCACGGGGCTCTTTGCATGGCCATTTCCGGGAAGTGTTACCTGAGTCTGCATGAGCACAATCAGTCGGCAAACAGAGGGGCCTGTTACCAGGTTTGTCGCAGGGGATATACGGTAACAGATAAGGACAGAGAGGTGGAACTGGACATCGATAATGAGTATATCATGTCGCCCAAGGACTTGAAGACCATACATTTTCTGAATAAAATACTGGATGCAGGCGTCTCGATCTTGAAAATTGAGGGAAGAGCCCGATCGGCTGAATATGTAAAAACGGTTATCTCCTGTTACGATGAGGCCATTCACGCCTATGTGGAAGGCAGCTTTACCAGGGAGAAGATTGAGACCTGGGATAAGCGGCTGGCTACTGTGTTCAACAGGGGTTTTTGGGATGGTTATTATCTGGGTCAGCGTCTGGGCGAATGGAGTGAAAAATATGGTTCCAGGTCTACCCTGAAAAAAGTTTATACAGGAAAGGTGAGTAACTACTTTGACCGGATCGGTGTGGCTGAGGTGCTCATAGAAACAGGGGAGCTGAACGTGGGAGATACCATTGTCTTTATCGGCCAGACAACTGGTGCCATTGAAATGAAAGTTAAGGAATTAAGGGTGGATGAAATAAACTGTGAGACAGCCAGCAAGGGAGATCGATGCTCTCTTCCGGTTGAAGAGGCCGTCAGGCGCTCGGATAAAGTTTACAGGCTGGTATCTCGTTCCTGATCTGCTGTTTTTTTCAGGATAATCCGGATAATGGTGGAATCATTGGGATCAGAGGAAAACACGAAGATCCTCCCGTGGTGGTAAGATTCAATGATCCGTTTGGAAAGCGACAGTCCCAATCCCCATCCCCGCTTCTTGGTGGTGTAACCAGGCTTGAATATGGTCCGGAACCTTGATTTGGCAATCCCCTTTCCCGAATCTTCGACATCAACGATTACACTGTTCTCGATGTCCACTGCATGCAGGATAACCCGGCCAACTCCGTTGATGGCATCAGTAGCGTTCTTTAAAAGATTTTCAATCACCCATTCAAACAGTGTTTCATTCAGGCTGATCTTAATGGGTTTTGAAGGCAGGTCCAGCAGATATTCAATATTATAAGGTCCGCGGTTTTTGATGTATTCCAGGCTCTCTTTCAGAATTGCGGTGAGATCTGTTTCTTTCATTGCGGGCCTGGAACCTATTTTTGAAAAGCGATCGGTGATCTTTTCCAGCCTGGAGGTATCTTTTTGCATGTCACTGATCACAGACGGATCCAGATCCTTATTCTTGAGCAGTTCCATCCATCCGATGAGGGAGGAGATGGGTGTTCCAAGTTGGTGGGCGGTCTCCTTGGACAGTCCGGTCCACACTTCATTTTGTTCGGCCTTTCTGGAAACACTGAACGCAATATAGGAGACCATGATAAACAGAATGATGATCCCCAGTTGTACAAAGGGGAAGAAAAACAACTGACGGAGCAAGAATGAATCGCGGTAGAACAGAAGCTGGTATTCGCCCTGGCCCAGGTCAATCACCAGTGAATCGTTCTCTTGGCGTGCATGCTCAAGCTGTTTGTAAAGGTATTTTGGATTTTCCGCCTTTAATGAATCCAGGTTCTTATGGCTCATGATCTCCCCTTCGGCATCGGTAAGAATCACCGGAATATGCGTGTTTTTTTCAATGACGGAGAAGGGGAAGGCCAGTTCGGTTTCAAGATCGGCACTTGACACGATACGAACAGCTTCGGCCCATACCTCCATTTTCTGTCGTTCCGTTATTTCTATATTCTTTACCAGCCGGTTGGTATACCAGAGCGAACCTACGCCTATCAGAACAGCAGAAAGAAGCAGTATTTGCTTCCAACGTTGCTTTTTGCTGTATATATCCAACTTATAGCTGTTTTTCACATTTACTCATCAATAACGAACTCGACAGCGGGTTTATTCTGAGCGCTATCCTTTTTCGGTTTTTTCCTGCGCCAGCGCCTCTTCTCCTTCTTTGCTTCCTCTACCTTTATACTATCAGGTTCATCCGTAAACTCAAAGGTAAAAGATTCATCCGTTTTTTTCTGAGGATTCTCTTCCCCTGCAATTGTTTCATCATTTTTAAAAAGGCCAAGCTCTTCGTTCAGGATCTTCTTGAGTTCCGTTTTTTCCTGCTTCAGGTCATCCCGAATCTTTTCCGCGGTTTTTTCCCGGTCCATTTCTACCTGGGCACCTGAACCATCGTTGATTACCTTTAAAAACAGCACTCTGGTATCGGATTCATCTTCTGCAATGATGAATTCACTGTTTCTTGAACCCCTTGCTTTGCTGTAAAGCAACTCTGATAATTTTAGTTTGAGCCGGTAGTCGTAATGATTGTTGAATTCATGGATACCGGAGGCTGACATATTCAGCGCATTGGTATGAATTTCCATGGAAGGGATGATTACCTGATTCTCCTTGATCAGGATGTTGTTTTCCAATGTTTTGAACTGAATGTTCTCCAGCTCCTCCACTTCAACAAACCTGGAGAGTGCCAGTATGGGGGAGAAGCTGTTTAACTCTCCATTTTGTATGCTAACATTATTTTCACTCAGGATGGATTCTTTCCGGATGGAGAAGCTTGAGTCAAAAGTGGCCGAAAACATGCAGTTTCCGGAGATGGTACCTGAGATGTGTTCGTCGGTTATCTGTTCCTGCCCGAAATTTTTAAATGAGTAAAAAAGTCTTTTTATGTCCAGGTTGTTGAGTGTCGAATTAACATTAACACCTATATCTCCCATTCGATCCTGTGCCATTCCATAATCCCCGGTTAGCGTTCCATCCATGGTCTGCATAGTCAGAGAATCAACCCAAAGTACAGGCGAATCGTAAGTGGCCACTCCCCGGACATGATTGGCATTGAAACGCTGCATCACAAACTCGTCTATGACAAAGTCCAGCTTCAGATTGAGCCTGTCCGGAAAGCGTAAGGTTCCATCCTTTTCTTTGTCGGTTCGGGAAAAACTGTCCATGACCTCCTGAAGATCTAATTGATTGGCGTGAAGCGTGGCGGCTGCCACCAGGCATTCGTTTTCTTTCAGCAGATATGATAAAAGGTTCCTGCCCGAACCTGAAAATGTAAAATCACTCCTGCCAAATGATCCGGACAGGGATGGTTCCCAGAAGTCATTTTCAATGTGGACTGTACCATTCAGATTGGTGAAGGGAGTATCATCTTTGTGAATTCTGAACATCACATCCTCCAGGGAGAGTCCCCCGGCAAAATCAAAAGCCAGAAATTTCTGCCCTTTGGGCTTCAGCCTGTCGTAGGAACCCGACACTGTAATATCGCTATAAATGACACCCTGGATTTTATTCAGTGGGATTTGCCTGTACCATTTCAGCCACTGTTCCGGATGAATATCACCTTTCAGTTTATATGAAAAATCAGGTTCATAAAAGTTATGGATCCGGCCGTTCAGGGAGAGATGATCTGTACCAATAACTGCAGTCAGCGATTCAATTACCAGGGAGGTTGTTACCGGATTAAACTGCCCCCCGTTTGAATAGCTACCTTGCAGGTTCAGGTTTTTCACTGAAAAAGGCAGCCTGTCCCAGGATAAATTTGCATTTGAAGTTTGAAAATCGGCCTCTATTTTAGGCGTCAGTGTTGAACTGACCATCCCTGTAATCCTTGAATAAATTTGAAGAATACCGTTCCCTTTGATCCCCAGAAGGGGATTGCTTATTTCACTGGGCAGGAGGTCAAGAACTTCATGTATTTCGAGATTTCTTGCAGCTGCATACAGGTCCATTTCCACTCCTTCTCCTTGATGAAGAATGAATTGGCCATCCATATCAGCAATGATTCGATCCAGTTGAAGCTGACCCGACTTGATGTGATAAAGGGAGTCCCGGACATCCAGGTTGAGCTCCGCTTCAATATCTCTGTTGGAAGCATACAGGATCTCTTTATTTGATATTTCACCGAGCCATCCGCTTAAGCTGCCCCTGAGCTGGGTGTTGCCTTTTGAGAACCTTCCGTTCAGGTCGATGCGCTTCAGGATTCCGGTAGTGACAAGCTGTTTGGCCTGGTTGTTAACTACCAGGGAGAAATCTGTGATTCTCAGGCTTGACAGGTTCACGGGAGTACTTTCCTTTTGCTTCCGCTTATCACCGGAAAAAACCTGGTAGTTTACTTCACCTTCGAGATCTGTATAAAGATGCAGGATTCCTTCCCTGATTTCCAGTTGCCGGATATTGTATTTCTTCCGGATCAGGCTAAGGAGATTGAAACTGACATTGATGTTTTTTGCACTGAGCAGCGTATCTGCACCGGGACCGTTAAAATTCCGGGTATTGAAATTATGAGTGGACCAGACGGTCACGTTCTTCAACTGGATGGTGGTGTTGGGGAATTTATGAAACACCTTGACCGTGATCTCATCCACATCCACTTTGCTGTCGAGCCGGTCATTGATCTGCTCCATCACAAAGGCCTTGAGATCGTTGCCATAGAATTTGACCATTACCACACTGGTGATGGCCAGCAGGAGCAGAACGATCAACATAAAAGCTGACAGGTATTCAAGTATGATCCTCAGCCTTTTTTTCATCTTTTATTTCAGGAATTCGCTGAAATCGTGCTTGTGGTCAAGTTCAACCGGATCTTGCTCAAACCTGAATAATCTTACGGGCCTGTTTCCGATTAATTTCATCTGCTTCTCTTCCACAAGGAACATACATCCCTCTCTTAATCCAAGTACCGTATCTTCGTGATTGGCCGCCAGGTATTCCATGATGCGGTCCTCTCTGGTTTCACCGGCATGCCCCGGGGGATTCAGATCGGTATAGTGTGGATTGATCTGAAAGGGAATAAGGTTAAAGGCATTGAAACTCTCAGGCTCCAGGATAGGCATATCGTTGGTGGTCCTGATGGTGGGACAACAAACATTGCTTCCGGCACTCCATCCCACAAAAGGGGTGCCTCCAAGTACCTTTTTTCGAACCGGATCGATCAATCCAAATTCCTGAATCAGTTTAATTAACTGGAAAGTATTTCCACCACCGACTACAATAACATCTGCATTGTTGACTGCAGCTACCGGATCTGAAGCATGATGAATGGAGCTTACATCGTGTCCGATTTCAGCAAAGCGTTCCCTGACACGCGCTTCATAGTCATCGAAGCTAATGGTTACACCTGCATAGGGAATAAAAAGGCAATGAAGACGCTCTTTCCCAAGGAAATCCCGGATATTGTGTTTCGGGTAGTCCAGGTAGGCTTCTCCTGCGTTGGTCGAATTGCTGATCAGTAACAGTCTCATGAGCTGAATATTTAGTTACGTAGCAAAGTTAATATTTTAGCAAAGCCGGCAAGCCAAAAAAAAGAACCGGCCGGCACGGGATATCCCCGAGTCCGGCCGGCTCAACGGTAGTGGGTGAAATTTTTAAAATGTGAATGCAAATCCCACAGCGAAGGGATAGAGTTCCGGTCCCATATCTGTTTTAAAGAGGGATGTCATGTAGTAGTTTGCATAGAATCCAAGAGCCCTGTAACCTACTCTTGCAGTAAAACCCCAGCGCAGTGGTGAAAGGTTATAATCACCCTTGGCTTTTTCTTTGGATTTCTCACCACTGACGGTGTATTTCATCTTTGTGTTTGACCAGAGCTTTAATCCGCCAATAACCCCGCCGGAAATGTAGATTCTGCTTCTTGGTGCAGGAATCTGAAACTCCAGTAAAAGAGGAGCTGTCAGGTAGGTCATGTTCATTTTTGATTTGGTAATATTCCCGGCATAGTCGGGAACATATTCAATAATCACCCCTGTATCGGGATCTTTACGAATGCTGTTCTGTCCATCGAAGTTGTAATTGATGAATTCGAATCCAAGTCCGGATACAATACCTACCTTATCGGTGCCCAGGCCAAATCCATAGTCGATAATGTTTATGTTCCAGTTCCATGATTTTCCCGTGTTCAGATCCATATAGCGTTCATCCTGAGGCAGAGTCATGGAAAAATCCGGAGTAACATAGTTGTTTAAGCCCACTTCCAAACCCGCAAAGTGCGCCCTGAATCTTTTCTTATGCTTTTTTGATTTCTTGGGAAAATCTTCCATCTCCATTATTTTAACCACTGTTCCTTCATCTCCTTCCACAATACTGATACCACGTGCGCCAAGTACAATTTTAACTGTATCGCCATTCTCTTCAACGATAAATACTTGATTCTCTCCAAGGGTGACTCTGGTACTTTCGGGGGTCTCTATGACTTCGACTTTCCTAATCACACTCACGGTATCACCCTTCCAGGTAACTTCAGAACCCTCTTCCACAATGATAACTTCTTCCACTCCGGATTCATCTTCAACAATGATGACTTCTTCCACAACCGGATCCTCAGGAACATCCGGGACCTCGGGTACTTCGGAAATTTCGGGAGCTTCTGTGACTTCCGGAATTGTATCCACCTGCTGTGCTGTAAGTGAGAGCATCATAACAGATGCGACCAATAGTAAAAATATTTGTTTCATTCTTTTTGCTTTTATTCTTTTATCAATCAGAGCCCGACAAAAGGCCATTATACGTTATAGCGACTTATCAGAATGCCCAGACTGTGGGGGTGACCTACTGCACGTCCATCGAAGTTTGTTACAGCGGATCACATCCAAGGTCTTTTTCCTGAAGATCCGTCGCTACACATGTAAAAGTTGTGACTTTGAGGGTCTTCGGATACGCCCCAAACATTCCAGATAGCTCACCCATATCCTGGATCGATCCAAAATTGCTCTCGGCATTGAGCTCCAGCATCTGGAGTGCCTCCTGGTTTATCGGCGCCAAAATATTTCAGCTTTTTAGGAAAATGGAACTGG
>JAYEOJ010000391.1:0-2689 GCA_034722835.1 Bacteroidota bacterium
TGGTACTAATTACCTGTATTGATGGCAACCAACATCTTGAACAGGCAATGCCTGTCTTTGAAGCCGGCTTACCTGTCTTTATCGATAAACCCTTTGCTGCTTCTTTGTCTGATGCCTACGCCATTGCCTTTGCCGCTAAAAAATACAATGTTCCATTGTTTTCTTCTTCCTCCTTAAGATATATCAATGGTGCGGAAGAAATTGCCGATGGTAAAATTGGCTCGGTCATTGGCGCCGAAGCATACAGTCCGGCTCACATTGAAGAGCATCATCCCGATCTGTTCTGGTATGCGGTGCATGGCGTAGAAACCTTGTTTACAATTATGGGGACGGGTTGCCTTAGTGTTCAGCGCACTTTTACAGCGGATACCGATGTGGTAGTTGGTGTTTGGGAAGATGACCGCATCGGGACATTCAGAGGAATCAGGAAAGGAAAAGGCGGATATGGTGTAACTGTTTTTGGTGAGAAAGGGATCTCCGTTCTGAATGAATATTCAGGATACGAGCCCTTACTGCATAAAGTGTGCGAGTTTTATGAAAATGGCAAAGCTCCGATTCCCATAGAAGAAACACTGGAAATATTTGCTTTTATGCAGGCCGCTGAAGAGAGTAAGGAAAGAGGAGGTGTTTCGATAGATATGGAGTCTGTCATCCAAAAAGCAAAAGCCGGTTAATAATATGTACTTATAATCCGGCCACCTGCCCGTCCAGGTTCCATTCCACTTTTGCCTGGATCCCCAGGTGAAAGAGGGCCGTTACCGCCACATCCACCACACCCACATCCTGCTGAATTTCACCCTTTATTGCACTCTTACCCGAGGCAATATAAAATACCGTGGTATGCTCCGGGATGTTTTTACCGTGCCCGAAATCGCTGCCTCCATGATCGGCAGATAAAATGATCAGCCAGTTCTCATCTTTAATAGCGGATCTTTGTTCCAGAGCCAAAACCATCGTTCCGACCTGCCCGTCACTCCGCTCAATGGCATTCAGATATTTTTTACTCTCCACAGTATAATCATGCCTGTGTCCTGCCCCGTCGACTTCATCCAGCTGAACAAACATGACATCCACTTCCTTGTTTTCCAGGATGGAAGCCACCTCTTCGGCCACCAGGGCATCGCTTATCTTACTGGAGGTAAAGGTGGCATCCCCTTCCTGCAGGATCTTGTGTATGGGCCCCCAGTTGGCTACGGAGTAAGTTTTCAGTTCAGGTTTCTCCTGCCTGATCCGGTGGAAGAAATGGGGATAATGCTCCAGATCCGGATCCTCATAATCATTGTTCAGGACATTGTGTTTCTGGTGCCAGACACCGGTAAGCATAGCCGACCAGGCCGGACCACTGCTGCTTATCTCATCGGTTTGAGCATTGAAGGTATAAGCTCCATTCTTCCAGAGCGCATCCATAATCGGAGTATTTGCCGTCAGCAGTGCATCCGGACGACAGCCGTCGATCCCGATGATAAGCACCTTGTTGACAGGTACTTCCTGCGCATAGCTATTTATGGCCGCAATGAATGTCAGTGAAATCAACAAAGCTCCGGCTAAAAGGTACTTTCTTTTCATATTCTGATCAGTTTATACGTATTTCCTCTTTTCTCTGGTTCCTTACCAGGGTAACCCGGTATTTTCCTTTCTTAGCCATTATGGATTTGAATTCGTCCAGACTATTTATTTTCATGCCATCCACCTCCAGCACCAGATCGCCGGTACGGAAACCCTTTTCCCAGGCCGTTGAAAACTCCGGCACATAGGCCATGGCCACTCCTTTCTGATCCAGGCTTACCCCATAAGCAGAGAGGGCTTCTCCCCGGGGCTCGGTCAGCTGAGCATCCTCCCAGAGACTAACTTCCTGTGCCTGCAACTGTGATCTGGCAGTATCTGTTTCCATCTTCAGTTCGGGAATATTCGGAGTTTTAACCAGGGCACGAAGCTGCGGATTAAGCACACCAAAGGAATACATATCAAAATTCCGGAATCCCATCGCTGTCACCGGACCCTCCAGCTCCACACTGAAGTTACCTGAGCCCGGATCCCGGAAACCAGGATCAACTACGATGGAATGCGTATCGCAGCCATTGCGGACATACAGAAGCCGGTCCATATGACTGGAGGTAAAAATATTGTAATCGATCTCTTTGCCCCACTTCTCATCCTCTTCCATGCCCCGGTTCATGGCAATGGCCTTATGGGAGGTGAAAAATATGTTCAGGGTGATCACATCCCCGTTATTCCGCGGCCATACATGGGGGTGCAGTCCGTTATTTACCACGATGTTGTTCCACACCTTTCGATGGTAGCCCTCCCGCAGTTTGAGTCCCCCGTTCAGCAAGAGGTTATTGTAGATCAGGTACTGCGATGAGCCGTCATCCAGGTCAATGTCCCAGCCATGATCGCAGCGCCAGCGGCTGTTACGGATGGTATTGGGCTCCAGCATATCCAGGTAGGGCAGCCGGGGATTCTTTTCCACTTCCCGGTTCATGATTGGAATATCCGGATCCCAGAAACGATCCCGTCCCCAGGAATTAAAACTGCCATGATCGCCTGTCTCCAGCACTGTATTGAACACATCGCAGTACTCGATCACATGTCCCCCGAAGGTACCCTCGCTGATATTGATCCCTGCCCTTGGCACATCGTAAATGGAACAATGGGATACGGTGATGCGATGCGACATGGAGATCTGTAC
>JAYEOJ010000392.1:0-2684 GCA_034722835.1 Bacteroidota bacterium
GACCCGGCGCAGTTTTGAACTTCTTTTGCCATAATAAATAGTTTAATTCCAGTTCTAAAAGGTGATCTAATTTACTATTTTTAACAGAGAAATGAATATCTATTTTTGTGGATCAATCAGGGGAGGCCGTGATCTGGCTGCAAGCTATGAAAAGATGATCGGATGGTTGGGAATCTACGGGAAAGTTCTAACTGAGCATCTGGGTAGTGATGAAATCATTGAAAGAAAGGACCGCATTCTTACAGATAAGGATATTCATGACCGTGATCTGCAGTGGATCGTTGAGTCGGATGTTGTGGTGGCCGAGGTGACCGTTCCAAGCCTTGGGGTGGGTTATGAAATCGGGCGTGCCATTGAGATGGGAAAGCCCGTGCTATGCCTGTTTAAGGAGGATTCGGAATTCACGCTTTCTGCTATGATTGCTGGAAGCGACCGTGTGGAAATGAAGTATTACCGGAGTATGGAGGAGGCGAAAGATCTGCTGGATGCCTTTTTCAATGCGCATGCTCCTCATCGTACTTTCTGATTTTCATAAGGGCTGCCTGCTCCGCCTGATCGTACATTTCACGAATAAAATCGTCACCAAAATTAAATGTACGCTCTTCCAGGGACATGGAGTCGATCCGGTCAAAAAGCATGGCTTTGGCCTGAGCAATGTCTCTTCCGTAGATATGGTATGAGTCGGCCTGCCAGTTCATTCTTCCCAGGTGCACTTCCCTGCCACTTCTTCTGGCCACTTCATCGGCTATGACTTCACGGTTGAAACGGATGAAGCCAAACATATTCATAAAGCTGGCTCCCCAGGCATCGTTGCTTCTGAATCGGATGTTGCAGTTGAGCCACTGAATCCCTTTTTCATCTTCCATGATCCGGTACCACAGCGATTGCAGGCAGGGAGGATCATATACATGAAGGTCGTGGTTGGGCATCCAGGTAATCATCTGAGCCTGTCTGGTATAGGGCTGCTCCACCAGTTTTTGTATCACATGTTCGACCTGATCCACCTGGAATCCCACATCCTTCCGAACCAGGTTTCCATTCTCTTCCACACGTTCTTTCCAGGATCCATAACGCTGCAATCTGCCATGATAGGTATATTCCCAGCGGGTATCCTCAGGGTCGTTCATGTTTTTTACCCAGTGATCTTTAAAGCCCTTAAGCTCCATTACATATTCCTTGAGCTCGTCAATGCCACCCGGAAAGGCCTGGTGAATCATTGGATCACATTCGGGATTCAGCACAGTGGCATTCAGGGTACAATCGATACTTAATGGATCGCCGGGTTTGTCATATTGTGTTTTGAAGCGGGTACCTTCATTGTAAAGTTTAACAAGAGCTGCCTCATAGGTAACAGCAAGGGATTCACCGCTGACGGTAAGAACGGGGATATTATTCATGATCAAGGATTTCCCTAAAGATATGGATCATCCCTTCTATAGCCCAGCGATGTTGATAGATTGTTCAATAAATGATCCGGCCTGGCTATTTTTTCAGCCTTATGATCTCGGTGTGGTGGGAGACCACCAGTTTTTCATACTTTTCCCTTGAACTCTTCCGGTACTTTTCAAATTCCTCCTGGGTGGACTGGAGTTCGTCCTGTACTTCTTTGGTTACCTTGTGAGAGCGCCGGAACATCATGACCATAATGACAGCCAGGGCAGCCAGTCCAAGAATGATAAACCACAGGATCAAATTGTAAAAGCCCTTGCTCATCTGGATGCCAATAAAGGAGAGGCTATCTCTGTTACGGACCGCTTCATCTTTCTCATTTTTGGTTCTGGTGAGATCTGTATTCAGGGTCTCAATCTGGAAATCCCTGTCCGTTAACCTGGAGTTCAGCTCTTCAACTTCCAGCCTGCTCCCATTTAGCGTGTCCATCACATTCCGCTTCATTTTCAGGAAAATATCATCCCGAATGGCCCGGTAATCATTATATACCCGTGTTTTTTCATGAATGTAGTTCAGCTGGGCATCCAGTGTGGCGGAGTCCAGAACAGCTGAAGCACCGGATTGTGCATGAACAGGTTGAACAATGGAAATGAACAGGCTTGCCGACATTAAAAGTGCGACCCGGTGAAATCGTATTTTTTTCATAATTGTAGTTTATCGTACCCTTTCTCTGCAATATTAACGAATGTAAGACATATATATGATTCATGCCTGCCTGCATTCGGTTCAAATAAAACATAAAACCCCGTAAGTAAGAGATTTACGGGGTTAAAAAAAAGGCAATTTACCTAGAGATACTTGTGATATTCGGGGGGCACATCCAGGTATTTGGAGTATCGTTTTGCGTCAGGCCCAAAGGCTTCCACATTTTTCTCCTGGATCTTGTATGTGCAATATTCACCAATGATATTTGAAATATTAATTTCAACCTCCTTTCCCTTATCGTCGGTCATATGCACCTTAACCAGGTTGAAATTCTCTTCCTTGTTCAATTTGAAATGGCACACAGGACAATAGAATTTGTATTCTACACCTTCGCGTAATTCAAAATCAGGATGGGTGGTTTTGGTATAATCTCCAAGTTCGGTATTAAGGAAAATTAGCCCTCTTTCGTTTTGGGGCGATTTTGCTGAAAAGACCAATGAACTACCAATGTTCATTTTGCTCTTGCATTCGGGACATGAATAATTGTTGGGCATAGCTATTTGTTTAGTTGGTTGATCAGATGAATGATA
>JAYEOJ010000393.1:0-2670 GCA_034722835.1 Bacteroidota bacterium
CCAATCCGGTTTGTGCAATGACGACCCCGGTAAAACTGTCTGCAAATGCTGCCTTCATCATACTGAACAGGGCAAGCAGGACGGCCCCGATGGCCAGTCCGCTTCGTATTCCATAGGTGTCTATCACATAGGAAGCCGGGAAACTCATGACCAGGAAAGCCACCATGTAGACCATGGCCAGGAAATCAATATTCAGGAAGGAATCCGGGTTGAATTGTCCCCCGTAAAACAACTCGGCAGGTCGGGCCACGGCTGCATGGGTGAGCCACTGGATCTCAATGGCCACGGTAATCAGCATAAAGGCTGCCAGGATCACATAGCGATATCTTGGGTAGGAAGTTTCTTTACTCATGCTACCTGTTTTTATCAGCTTCTCTGGAATACTTCCGGATGTAAATCTGGTGCATCAGGTGGGCCTCAAACTTATTGATTCCTTTTGCTCCGCCCAGAAATTCAGCTTCAATAAAGGCTTTGCACGCTTTCTCCAGAACCTGGCACACCACAAAGGCTTCATCCAGGTCGCGTCCCACACAGACAGCACCATGATTGGCCATCAGAGCTGCATTTCTTCCTTTCAGGGCCCTGACGGTAAGCTTTGTAATCTTCTTTGTGGAAGGAAGAGCATATTCAGCTACCCTGACGGTGGGACCTATGATCTGGGCCATATCATCCAGAATGGGGGGGACTTCCCGGTGTGCTGCTGCCACGGTGGAGGCATTCATCTGGTGGGTATGAATCACCGCGCTTATTTTTTTCCGGGTTCTGTATATTTCACAGTGAAGTTCCTTTTCCGAGGAGGGCTTGATGTTTCCTTCGTACTGGGAAGTATGGTAATTCAACAGGACAATATCTTCCAGGGTCAGATCTTCATAGGTACGTCCACTGGGTGTGATCAGCATATGGGTTTCATCCACCCGGATGCTGATATTTCCCCAGGTCCGGGCCACCAGTCCCTCTTTCACAAGTCTCAGACCCCCTTCAATAATCTGTTGTCTGATCTGTACGATTTGTTCGCTGTTTTCCATGGAATGCTGACTTTTCTGTTTATGCTCAAAACTACCTGGCTCCCTGTTTGAAACGTTCCAGGTTGGCGTCAATATATGCATTTTTTAATCCCCGGTAAATATCCTTGTAGGAGCGAAACAGGTCCTGGTATAAGGCTTCTACGGAAGGATCCGGGGAGAAACAATTGCTTACATTAATAAACTGGTTGATCTGATGGAATGAGTCCAGCAGGCCGCTGCCCACAAAAGCACAGCTGGCTGCTCCCAGGGCACCTGCCATGGTGGGGCGATCGATGGTTTCCACCTGCTTTCCTGTAATATTGGCAATGCCCTGCATCCAGCTCTCATTCACCGACCCTCCTCCAATGGCCCTGATTTTTGAAGGAGTGAATCCAAAGTCGCGCTGGTAGTTTTCAAAGATCCATCTCAGGTTGTAGGCCACACCTTCCAGCAGCGCCCTTACGAAATGACCCCGGGTGTGTTCCTGTCCCAGGTTAAAAACCGTTCCACGCGTGGTGGTGGTGCTTACGGGGCACCGTTCGCCCAGTAGCCAGGGGGTAAAAATCAGGTGATCAGATCCAGCCGGGATCCCTTCTGTTTCATTGTCGATGAAAGCATAGATATTGCTGATGGCCGGATCATTTTTCTCCAGCTTGTAGAATTTCTCAATCATCCAGTCCAGGTTGGCCCCGGCCGATTCGGTGATTCCAACCAGCAGGTTCTTCTGTGCATCGGCACTCTGAAGCACCACCGCACCGTTTTTGTGTTTAAGGTTTTTTCCCGTGGTTATCCCTGCCCATGCCGAGGTGCCCAGGTAGATATGCGCCTCTCCTTCCTCCGTGGAACCCGATCCAAGTGCTGCACTCTGAGTGTCATCACATCCGCCGAAGACCTTTACTGTCCGGGGCAATCCCAGCTCTTTGGATGCTTCAGGAGTGAGGGTCCCGACCACATCAGTGGATCTGACCAGGGGCGGGAGTTTGTTCAAATCGAAACCTGCTATTTTGAATATCAGGCGTTCCCAGTCCTTCTTTTTCAGGTTAAATCCATAGGAGCAGGCTCCGGACCATTCAAAGACCTTTTGCCCCGTGGCACGGAACTTCAGGTAACCGTTTACATCCAGAATGCTTTCAGTAGCTTCATAGAGTTCGGTTTTGTTTTGTTTTAACCAGCGCAGCTTGGGGATCACATCTTTCCCGGTGATCTCCATACCTATCATTTTCTCAAAGATCCTTCTGCCACCCAGCAGTTTCATCAGCCAGAGGGCCTGCTCTTCTGCACGCCCGTCTACCCAGGTGATATTGTGCATCAGCAGCTGATCATTCCGGTCAAGGGGAATGATTCCCATGGCCTGTGTAGAGAATACCATGCCCATTATCTGTGCAGTATCGGACCGGCTCTCTTCAAGGATTTTCCTGGTGTTCAGAACCACTGCATTCCAGTAATCTTCCGGATCCTGCTCCACCCATCCCGGATTGGGATAGCTGAATCCATAGGAGGAGGTGGAATGAGCGATGATTTCACCGGTGTGACTGACCAGGGCGCTTTTTACACTGGAGGTCCCCACATCGTGGGCAAATACATATGACTTATTTGCCGGCATCTTACATTTTCTGAAAGACCCGTTCAAATCCGGCCAGCGCTTCGTCAATGATTTCGTCGGTAT
>JAYEOJ010000394.1:0-2668 GCA_034722835.1 Bacteroidota bacterium
AGCACCTTCAGGATTCTTCTAAGTATATCGAGTTTTACCGTTTCCTTTCCTTTCTCAATATCAAATACAACCGTTTTACCTACACCTGCCAGTTCAGCCAGTTGGAGTTGACTCAGTTTAGCTGCTTTCCGGTGCTGCTTAATTATCCTTGCCAGTGTCTTTGGTTCTAACATAAATTACCGTTATAGCGGTAAATATATCAAATACAGCGTTAAAATCCAAGCTTTTTAGCTATTTTTACCTCTATAGCAGTATTATTTACCATATAGCCCCATTCATGGATAATTTAATGCAATATTACTGCTATAGCGGTAATTGTAAAAGGGTAAGCTGTAAATGAAAATAGAACAGGGCACCATAGCGGGATGCGTAGCATTCCGGTTTAGTGCCCTGTTTTCATTATGCTTTCTGGCGAAATGGTATTTACGAAGGCCCCTACAATAATTTACGTAGTAAATGATTTAAGGGCCGAGTAAATTACCATGAGCCTAGTCCTCCTTCATAAATTCGTATCGGTAGTCTTTCGGCGGTACAAAGGTCTCCTTGATGGTCCTCGGGGATACCCAGCGCAGCAGGTTGATCATGGAGCCTGCCTTGTCGTTGGTTCCCGATCCGCGCGCTCCCCCGAAGGGTTGCTGTCCCACGACGGCACCGGTCGGCTTGTCATTGATATAGAAGTTCCCCGCGCAGTTGGAGAGTTTCTCAGTGAGACATTCAATGGAATAGCGGTCCTGGGCAAAAATCGCTCCGGTAAGGGCATACATGGAGGTATTGTTGAGAATCTCAACGGTTTCAGGAATCTGATCGTCCTTATATACGTAGATGGTCAGAACCGGTCCGAACAGCTCCTCTTCCATGGTGATGTATTTGGGATTGGTGGTCAGGATGACCGTGGGCTCGATGAAGAATCCTACGGATTTATCATAACCTCCACCAATAATCACCTCTGCATCGGCATCCTTTTTCGCCCGGTCGATGAAGCCTGCCAGTTTGTCGAACGTTACCTCGTCAATCACTGCATTGAAGAAATTACTGAAATCTTCCGGTGGTCCCATCTTGATTCCCTTCACCATGTTTTCCATGCGCTCCTTTACTTCTGGCCATATACTTTCAGGGATATAGGCCCTGGAGGCAGCTGAACACTTCTGGCCCTGGTACTCAAATGCACCCCTGACCATGGCTACAACCAGTGCCTTAATGTCGGCTGTCGGGTGGGCGAAGATGAAGTCTTTTCCGCCTGTCTCTCCCACGATCCGTGGATAGCTCTTGTACTTGTCAATATTGCCACCGATGGTCTTCCACATGTGCTGGAACACTTCGGTTGATCCGGTAAAGTGGATTCCGGCAAAATCAGGATGTGAGAAGATCTCATTCCCGGCTACCGGTCCGGAGACAAACATCAGGTTGATCACCCCGGCAGGTACTCCCGCTTCAACAAATGCATCCATCAGCACCTTCGCCGAATACACCTGGGTATTGGAACACTTCCAGACCACGGTATTCCCCATCATGGCAGGAGCAGTCGGAAGATTTCCTGCAATGGACGTGAAATTAAAGGGAGTCAGGGCAAATACAAATCCTTCCAGGGGACGCTGTTCAACCCGGTTCCAGATTCCCTCCGAGGAGATGGGCTGTTGCTCATAGATCTCGGTCATGTACTGCACGTTGAAGCGCAGGAAGTCAGCCATCTCGCAGGCACTGTCGATCTCAGCCTGCATCACGTTTTTGGACTGCGCCAGCATGGTGGCTGCATTGATGGTATCGCCATAGGGTCCTGCAATCAGGTCGGCCGCCTTCAGAAAGATGGAGGCGCGGTGTTCCCAGGAGAGTTTGGCCCACCTCTCTTTAGCCTCAAGAGCGGCTTTGATGGCCATCTGGACATGGCTGGCATCGCCCTTGTGAAAATGACCCAGCAGGTGTTTCCGGTCGTGGGGCGGATTGATGGGAACCAGATTGTCAGTTCTCACTTCCTTCCCCCCAATCACCATGGGAATATCCATGACCTGTGACCGCAGTCTTTCAATCTCTTCTTTGAGTGTTTCACGTTCGTGGGTTCCCGGAGCATAATTCCTGACCCGCTCGTTTACGGGAACCGGAACCTTAAAAATCCCTTTTGGCATAGTTTTATCGTTTTATTTTATGATTTATATGACATTCTATTTATCTCTCTTTTCCGGCGGCAAAGATACGCTCTTCCGCTGCTTTTTACCACATATTTTACAGCAGTTCAGAGAGCAATAAAGCGCTTTCCTCAGGTAAAAACATTGGGTTTTATCATGTTTTAAATGAAAAGCATAGCTGCTGAAATGTTACACAGCAGAAAAGGGGATGCAAAGGAAAAGAAAGGGGGTACAAAAGCGAGGACAAATGAACAGGATTGGGAGAAGGCCAGTGGCGTTAATCTGGCCATGAACAAAACCCTTCCAGGCTTGTTATTTATATCAAGTTTAAATAAAAACATGTTTTACTTTTAAAACCCCAGATAAAATGTCATTCAAATTACCCGATTTAAGTTACGACTACAATGCGCTGGAGCCTTACATCGATGGGAGAACCATGGAAATCCACCATTCGAAGCACCATGCGGCATATACCGCCAACCTGAACAAAGCAGTGGAAGGTACATCGCTGGAAGGAAGTTCCATCGAGGAGATTTTTGCCGGGCTAT
>JAYEOJ010000395.1:0-2666 GCA_034722835.1 Bacteroidota bacterium
CATGAAGAAGCAAGCTGGAGCGGGGCAAACTCGGCCACCGGATTTGTTCAGATGGCCCCGGTACCGGGAGAGGCCAGTTCACAAAGGACAGTGACCTATATTGGCTACGACAGTGCAAGTATTTATATAAGTGTGCTGCTCTATCAGGAGACAGATGTACTGGCCAAGGCGATGAACCGGGATGTGCTATCCAAAGGAGATGATTGTTTTACGCTGGTGATTGATCCCTATAATGACAATCGTTCGGGCTATGGGTTCTGGACCAATCCCCTGGGAACCCAGACCGACTTCAGGATCAATGATGATGGCAGGAGCATTGACCGGAACTGGGATACGGAATGGAAGACTGCTTCCACAGTTCATGAATGGGGATGGAGCCTGGAGATGGCAATCCCCTTTAAAAGTCTGCGCTATAAACCTGGAAGCGATACCTGGGGAGTGAACTTTGGCAGGGTATATCTTGCCAACCTTGAAACAAGCTACTGGTCTGGTACTTTAAGTGATGATTTCAGGATCTCCCAGGGGGGAAAGCTTACCGGGATCTCGGTTCCGAGCTCAAAAAACAAGCTCTCCATCTATCCCTATGCGACTCTTCGTTACGAGAACAATGAATTTACCGGGGTGAGCAATAGCCTGAAGCCGGATGCGGGTGGGGATATTAAATGGCAGATTTCCCCCAATGTAACCGCCGATGCCACCATCAATCCTGATTTTGCCACGGTGGAGGCCGACCAGGAAAGGATCAATCTGACTCGTTACGAACTGAATTATCCTGAGAAGAGGCTTTTTTTCCAGGAGGGGAACGAGATGTATGGGACACGGATTAAAACCTTCTATTCCAGACGAATTCAGGATATTATGTATGGGGCCAAAATAAATGGGAAAGCGGGCAAATATAATTTCAATGCCCTGAATACACGAACTCTGCAGGTGAATGACGAGAATGAGCCACCCTCTTTTTTTACCACTGCAAGGGTCAAACGGGATTTTCTTGAGTCCAGTTCTGTAGGATTTACAGCAGTTGATAAACGGAATGATTCCGCCTATGTAACTTCTTTCAGTGGCGACTATGTGCTAAACCTGGGGGAGACTTGGAAACTGACCGGACAGTTGGTAGCCAGTATTCCAGGTGATTTTCTATCTCACTCCGCCTGGTTTGTCCGTTTTGCTAAAGAACGTAACTTCTACCATGTGCATGTACGTTATACTGAACTGGGCGAAAACTTCCAGGAGAATGTGAACCAGGCCGGATATGTGGTTGATGATGACCGGAGAGAAGTGGACAGCGATATCAGCTACCGCTGGTGGATCCGGAATAATCTATTCCAGTATATTGAGGTGGTGACCAGGAACAATGTATTCTGGGCACGGACCACCGGAACGCTCAGAAGCTGGAACATCAACGAATCGGTGGAGTTCTATCTCCAGAATCGCTTCTCTTTTACCTACCGTTACAATAACGAATACAAGCTGTTTGATAAGGATTATTACAATCACAGGCATACATTCACACTGGGCTACAATACAGCTGAGTGGAGTCATGCCACTGCGGCTTACTCATTTGGACATAATTTTGATCGTGATTTTCAGCGTTATTCCCTGGGTGGACGGGTTAAAATCACAGAGAAGATGGCTCTGGAGTATAGCGGCGACCTGATTAAGTTCACACCGGATGAGGAGGATCAGTCTACACTTATCAACGTGTTTTCAGTGAATTACAACTTTAGCAAAGACCTCTGGGTTGAATTGTTTGCACAGAATAGTACAAGCACAAGCAAAGTCTATTTCTATGGCCTGGCAGGATGGCGCTTCAAACCCCCGTTCGGAGCGATTTACCTGATTTATTCTCACGACCAGGAGGCCGAAATAATGGATGAACTGGCCCGGGCCGATGCAGTTTTCCTAAAGATGACCCTGCCTATTTCAATTATTCGCTAATTCTTCCTTAACTTAATAGGGAATTAAAAACCCATAATCATGAATCGTTCAGAACAAGCCAGGGAGCTTTTTCTTTCCGGGTACAATTGTGCCCAATCGGTTGTACTGTCATTTGCCGATGATCTGAAATTCAGCAAGGAGCTGGCCCAGAAAATGGCTGCCGGTTTCGGCGGTGGAATGGGCAAGACTCAGGAGACCTGCGGGGCTGTAACCGGGGCCATCATGGTCCTTGGAATACTCAAAGGAGAGGAAGTAAATAACAACGATGAGCTGAAGGCTTCAGCCTATGGAGCCGTAAAGGATCTGACCCGCGATTTTGTGGCCGAGTTTAAAAGCACAAAGTGCAGGGACCTGATCGGATGCGATCTGAACACCCCTGAAGGATCTGCGAAATTCAAAGATGAAAACATCATGGTGACGATTTGCGCCGATTGTGTAAAAAAGGCGGTGGAGATTGTAGAGGACCTCACCGCCTGAGAAAGAGCATCTCCACCTACTGTTCAGTCTCCAGAGGATTCCCTGCCTCCTGGTAAATTTTTTGTTATGGTTTTATTGACGCAATGGGAAGTTCCGGAGCATGCTCCAGATCATTCATGGCATTGATTAGTTTTAGTTTTTGATAGCCGTTCAGATCTTCCGGAGCGATCCGGTGTCCACTGATCTTGCCTTTTTTAAGAAGGGATGCTCTCATGGTTCCCGGCAACAGCGGAGTATCCGGCGTCACCCAT
>JAYEOJ010000396.1:0-10715 GCA_034722835.1 Bacteroidota bacterium
TGGAAATTTCAGATTCCACCTACCTCTGATGCATGGTAAGCCCCACATTATCCTGCAGGCAAACAATCCTAAAAAGAAACCCTTCAAGGGTGACATCCTCCTTGACAGTCCGGTTGACCTACCAAAGGTCACTACACTACAACGTGAACGACCCCAAATCGCATCATCATCTGAAGAGTTTATAAGCCAGTTACAGTCCGCACGTAAACTAGAAAGATCAAAAGAAAACATACTTGATTCTATCCCCTGGCAGCTATCATTGGAAGAGGTACAGGTAACTGCAAAAGCCAAAGACTGGTATCGCAGGTATGAGCATGATGCCAGAAAAATTATTGACCTGGATACCCTGGACCCCGATGGCACTAAATATAAAGACCTTTATGACCTGTTGGTTAAGGAGTTCGGGGCTAAGTGGCATTATTGGCGTGGTTACAGAACTGTGTTACTTCCGTGTGTTAGAACAACGAGATTGCCTCATCAAAAAAGCATTACATATTTCCCCCCGATTTTTGTTATCGATGATAGGATTCAGTGGAATGGAGAAGGATTTAGAATTAGGGGCTTACTTGATTTAGAAGGTTTTCCCGTTAATGAAATTAAAAGAATCCTCGTGATGCCTCCCATGCATACAGGAGTGGTGTATTATGCAGCAGACAATATAGATGGCTATCCATTGTTTATAAGTCAATCTATGGTGGTCATCGAATCCTATTCCAAGAATATCTATCGAGGAAATGCGCAGGGGATTAAGACATTCATCTTAGATGGGCTGGATGCTCCTCGGGAATTCTACTCACCTCGATATGAGGGTCCACTGAAACAAAGCCCGGCATATGATGGCAGGGCTACTCTTTTCTGGGAACCTTCCGTACGGACAGATTCAACCGGGAATGCAAAAGTGGAGTTCTACACAAGTGATCGCCATACAACATTGGATGTTATTGTAAACGGTATTGAAGTTGAGAGTGGGTATCCAGGGGAAGGACTTGACCAGATTAACGTAAGTCTTAACGAATAACCATAATCCAATTCAGCGTTTAAGAAGATTAGGCTCTAGTTTAACTCTGCGCTGATATTAACATTTCGTACCTTGTTACGATGCCATGATACTTTTCCATGGCGACATTGCTCTCCATCGTCTTGGGCACAAAGTCCTGGAGCATGTCCCTGCTGTTCTTCAGCTGTTCCTTAACCCTGAACCAGTTCAGGTAGTTCTGGAGGTACTTGGTGGCAACGCCCCAAAACCTCCCGTCCACCCATTTCTTGATCCTGTTGTGCGTGGAGTTCACGTGCTGTATGTGGTAAACCCCGCACTTTACGTGCTGCTTTATCACAGCCTTCAGGGCATGGTGTTCCAGATCGTTGTCGATGGCGAATCCCTTGTAGCTGACGTGGGCGTCGCTGCACAATATGACCTTTCCTTTCTTTATACGTTGACCGATGGCCGTATCGATGTCCGACTTCTTGATCCTCCCCATGGTGGCCACAGTGAGGTCCAGTCCTGATTTTCTGTCCTGGGTGACTATGACCGCAACGTGCTCGTCGTTCACGTTCCTTTTAGATGATGTGCCCCCTCTCTTCCTTGGCTTTCACCCAACGGTCTCACTTCCCTTTTCCGATTTCAGGAAGAAAGTCTCATCACTCTCGGTTATCCCCGTGAAATCGTCGCTGTCGCTGTCGGCAAGTGATGACAGTATCTTGTGGCGCCAGTCGAAGGCAGTCTTCTTGTTGATCTTCAGAGCATCCTTGATCTTGTCAAGGCTCTTCTCTTCCATCATCAGGGTAAGATAGTCGTCCACCTTGTCCTTTTTGTGCAGGCCTGCCATCCATGTACCGGTATACTCGGTAAAGCTCCTCCGGCATGACCCGCACTTATAGCGTTGTGCCCCTTTGTCCTTCCCGAAGCGAACATACTTCCCATGCCCGCAGTGCGGACAGCTGCCCATCCTGTTGTCAAGCTGGTGGCGACGGGAGGCCTGCGCCTTCGGCCCAGTCACTGTGTCCCCGACCTCCCTGAGCAAACGTTGCCGGTCTCCCATGGGGAGTGCAAGAATCTGCTTTTTGATTTCTTCAATATCCATGTAACAAATATACAAATAATAGCTATTCTAAACTAGAGCCTTAAGTTGCTATAAGCTGTTAGATCTCAACAAAATATATGATTGATACGTCTTGTTGACAGTAAGCTGTCTAACCAATTAAAAAGTACTCAAATGAGAAAAATAGTTCGGATTTTATTGTTGATTGCTTTTATCTTCTCCGGCTCAAGCCAAATGGTGGCCCAGTGGACACATACAGGCGGCCCTGAAGGAGGATATATAAGCGCTTTTACTGAGGACGACTTGTATTTCTATGCAACAACACCTGGTCCTATATATAGAATGCAAAAGGATGGTAGCACCTGGAATCCCCTTCCAGCAATGGGCGGTAATGTGGAAAGTGCCTGTTCTCTGGCAATGATCGATACAACGCTTATTGCCGGGACTCCGGGAGGCGGAGTGTACCGGTCAACAGATCATGGTGTGACCTGGGATCGTTGGATTTCAGGCCTGGACCAGGCTGAGACAGTCTTTTCCTTCGCTGTTAACGGGAATGATCTCTTTGCCGGGACAAATCGTGGTGTGTATCTCTCCACAGACCAGGGGGCCAATTGGAGCCCGGCAAACACCGGACAGGATAACCTGCTGGTGTTAAGTATCTTAATCAAAGACACGAACATCTTTACGGGTACTATGGGTGGCGGCATGTACCATTCCTCCAACTACGGCACCAGCTGGACCCAGGTCAGTAGTGATATGATACCCGACACATCCTGGGTTTGGTCTCTGGCCCTTATGGACAACACGCTGTTTGCAGGAACCTGGTGGGGAGAAGGCATCTATCGTTCTACGGATAACGGGACAATATGGACTGTAGCCAATAATGGTCTTGATGAGAATCCCGAAAGGGATGTCAATACCTTACAGGTCCT
Source organism: Bacteroidota bacterium (assembly GCA_034722835.1). Classification (GTDB taxonomy): domain Bacteria; phylum Bacteroidota; class Bacteroidia; order Bacteroidales. Next base: position 2,972 of record JAYEOJ010000396.1, read on the forward strand.
TGGCCAGGATCTCTATGCCGGGACTCACGGTGGTGTGTTTCTTACGGAAGATGGAGGTGACAACTGGACCTCTCCTGATCCGGGATTGGGCAGTATTGTAAACTGTTTCCATATTAATGGAACAGATATCTATGCTGGGGCGTTCGATGGTGTGCATTTATCAACAAATAGTGGAGACAATTGGACTACTATTAATTCAGGGCTGACCGGTACGCTTATTAATGTTGTACTTCGTGTCGACACTACTCTCTTTGCAGGTACACAGTACAATGACTTGTTTCGCTTAGATGACAATGGAGCCAATTGGATCAAGACGAATCTACAGGCACCAAATATCAGCTCACTTGTTGTTAGTGGAACAGATCTCTTTGTGGGGACTTCTAACGGTGTGAGCAGGTCAACTGATGGGGGGGATAATTGGAGTCTGGCGAATAGTGGGATTGAGGGTGAATGGATTTCATCCCTTGCCGTGATCCCCAGTGGTACTGACAGTGAATATCTTTTTGCGGGGACTGATGTAAATGGTGTGCTTCTTTCAATAGACAAAGGTACGAGCTGGATGCTCGCGAATTCGGGACTAACTGATTCAAGCATTACCTGCCTTGCCGTCATTGGCACAAATCTCTTTGCGGGGACTAGAAGCGGGATGTTCCTTTCTCAGAACTACGGTACCAGTTGGACACCGATCAATACAGGATTGACGGACCTGTCTGTCCAATGCCTTGCTACCAGCAGCGGGAATCTCTTTGCAGGGACCGGAAGTACTGTTTTCCTTTCAGCGAACAACGGCACCAGCTGGACGAAGGTATATAATAGCCTGAATGATCTGAATGTTCTTAGCCTGACTGCCAGTGGAACGAATATTTTTGCAGGGACCTGGTTCGATGCTGTGTTTCTCTCAAAAAATAACGGTGAGACGTGGGCGAATGTCAAAACCGGGATGAGAGATATTCCTGTTCTGTCTCTTGACCTCAGCGCCACGGATATCTTTGCAGGCACTCGCGGATTTGGTGTATGGCGACGCCCGCTTGATGAATTATTAGTCGACTTAATAGCTCCGGAACTTACTGTTGCAGATGACCCATTGTACCAACCGGACTTTATTGAAGTAACAAGTACAGAAGATGGAATAATATATCTGGTTCCTGAGTATACATATAAAGATCTGACTAATATTCGAGGAGCATGTTTGGATTCTGTTGTAGCTGTAGCCAATTCGGCGGCAGATATGCCTTTATCAGGGTTAGACAATGGTATTTACTGGTTATATGGAAGGGACTCTACGGGTAACATATCGGACTATGAAGCATTTACCATTACAGGTGTGGGGATCAATAAAGCAACAGCTGATCAACTTAGTTTATTTCCCAATCCGGCTAATAATCATATAACCATTCAAACCATGGTCCCAGGAGAATATTTAGTGGAGATATTCTCAATGAGTGGCCAGATTATTCTTAGTAGAAACTTTCGTGGAATATCAACCCGCATTGACCTTTCATCCTTACAGAAGGGAGTTTGTTTCATTACTGTAAGATCAAATGACTTTGTTACAACTGAGAAAATCATCAAAATTGATTTTTGAAAGAAGCAATGATAACTATCTATAATTGATTGTATTGGATAAAAAATAGATGCTATTTTTAATTGCTGTTATGGTTGCGGGGAGTAGAACTTTTGACTAAAAACAAGTCATCGCTTCACAATCTTCTTAACCAGCACCTTGGTGCTGGTGCGAAGGGAAATCAGGTAGATGCCACCTGAGGCAGCCTGTGAATGGTCGGGTATGCTGCTCCATGTGATTTCCACTGATTCTTTGCCTGATGCTTCTCGGGTTGACTGATACAGGAGCTTCCCCGTGATATCCCGGATCTCAATGGAGATCCTGTCCGGCTGAGGAAGTTCGTAGCTGATCAGAAACCGGTCCCTGAAGGGATTTGGAGTGACCGATAATTCCACATCCTGTATGCGCTGGATATTATCGGGCAGACCGGTTGTTGAGCCGGTCCCCAGTCCCGACAAGTATATGGTCTGAACCGGGTTTATCGGATCGGAGCATTCTATGGTCAGGGTTTCCTCGTAAAGCTCAGCTTGCTCAGGTGAGAAAACAAGCCAGAGTCGCAGGCTGTCTCCTCCATCTATTTGAAGGGGAGTTTCCTGTGGGGGAAGGAAGGAAAAATGACCCGGATCGCTGAATTGGAATTCCGTGATGTCAAGCGTTTCGATACCCTTGTTTCTCAGGATCAGAAGTACGAACTCGGAATCATCAACGGATGATTCAAAATTCAGGAGGGTATCGTTAGTGAACAGGCGTGAATTCATATAGATCCCTACTGCTTCCCAGGCCGACCGGGCCGACCGGACCTGTTGGGATTCTTCGCCAAAGAGATCTTCGGCCGCCTGGACGGAGTAACTGGCTGCATCCATGTATTTGGAATCGGGGAGCAAATACTGTGTCAGGTTCCTGTAGGCAATGGCGCTTGCATCGGCCAGGCCGATCCCGGTGACCTGGAATGAGAATCCGTCGTCGTTTTCCCCCGATCCGCCTTCAGTAAGCAGGTAAAACCAGTGGTTCTGCACCCCACTGTTGATATGGACCCCTCCGTTATCATAGCTCAGTTTCGCATCGATCCAGTGCTCTCCCAGGTAGGTGTCGGGGTCGGAGAGTGCTTTTGGATTTCTCATGGACCGGATGGAGCCAAGGCCTTTATAAATATCCTCACCTATCAGCCAGTCTCCTGTTTGGCTGCCTTCTGCATAAAACTCAACAGCTGTCCCGAAAATATCACTGAAGGACTCGTTCAGGGCCCCGGATTCTCCCTGGTATACCAGATCGGCCGAATGCTCGGTTACCCCGTGTGAGAGTTCATGGCCGACCACATCAATGGCTCCGTAGGATCCGCGTAACTCTCCATCTCCGGCTCCATAGGCTGCAAATGAGCCGGTCCAGAATGCATTGTTTACGTCATCAGATTCTGTCCAGTCAGCATAGGAAACAATGGCCCCACCCTCATCGTCATAACTGTCGCGGTTAAAGGTCTCCAGGAAGTAGTCATAGGTACGCTCGCTGGCCCAGTGAACGCTCACACCTGCCCGGTTTGCTGCACTGGTGATCGGGAAGGTGTCCTGGACAAAGTCCACATAGTTGGTAAATCCCAGTCCACTCTCCGCGTTGATGGTCGCGATTCCATTACCGCGCGTTGTTTCCCGCAGCCGGTATTTGCCTTCTATAGTACCTACCCAGTTGCTGATGCTGTACTCATGAATGTTATCTCTGTTTCCCGGATTGGTAAATAGTGTTTCGCTGTTGTTGCGGACTTGAATCTCATCGATCTGCCAGCCAAACAGACTGTTGTCATCCACACTGGCATATCCCCCGTCCGAAGCAAAATCGAAGCGGATATGAACCGTTTCATTCAGGTAGGCAGAAAGATCAAAACTTACCTGTCTCCAGGCTAGCTGCCTGCCCGCCCAGCCCGGGATTCCCGGTCCTTCTTTATGAATTCCGCCAAAACTCCACAGGCTGGTGCAGGTATAGGACGGTATGGGCCCGGTAAGAACCTGCCAGGTGTTTCCCCCGTCAGAACTAATTCGAACGTTTACACCATCCCATCCATCGTAATTTCTATCATAGTCGGAAGCTCCATCGGGATCTTCCAGGGCATAGCGATGGTAAAATGTAAGCTGTAGATCAGATCCGGAAAGCAAGATGGGATCGGTTTCCAGAACCACATGCCAGTCATTGTCATATCCACCGGGCGTGAAATTTTCAGTATCGGCCATCCACCAGCTCGTTCCGGATCCCTGGTATGCGTTCCACTCATCCGGATGCCAGTAAGCTTCGTTGTCGGGCCACTCACTCTCAAAAATCGTATCTGATATGACAATGTCCACCATATCGTTGTAGAGGCTGTTTCCCGTGGTGGGGATGTTCTCATGATACAGGGTGGGATATGTTCCAACCAGTTCACCGCTATGTGCATTGATCTCCACATTGTAGCGTCGCAATGGTTCCACGGTGGTGATATCGAAGCAATATACCAGCCTGTAATTCTCTGGGGTTTTTTCTTTGAATCCCGATGAAAGCAGGAGCTTTCCATTCTCCCTGCCCGCATCTGATCTGAAAGACAGACGGGACATTAAAGCACCGTTTTGTTTGGCTTCGTATTCGTTCACGCCCAGATGGCTGCATGCAAACCGGTAGGCCTCCTTAAAGTCCAGCGAAGGGACCAGATTGACCGATGGTTCGCCCACCAGATGACCATGGGCATGGATCACACGGTCTTCTTTCATATGTACGATATACTGGGTCCGTGCCAGTTCGATGCCTTTGTAGTGCTGCGTATAACGAATATGACTATCACCCCGTGGACCGGCACCTTCTTTCTCCGGAACAAATTGCAGCCGGTCCGGAAGCTCAAATGCGCTCCGGAGACTCGTAAAGAACTCCTCCTTGTTTAAGGAAGTGGCAGCGTCCAGTTTGATGTCTGTAGGCAGCTGGGTATCGGAATTCCATTTGATGGTTGCCGCAGAGAAAGCAGTCTGATCCAGGGATGCTTTTTTATCCTGGGCCTGCATGACCACAGAGATCAGAATGGGAAGCAGCGATAGGAGGGATCGTAATTTCATAGAGGTTCACCGGGTTTGTCTATTCCTAAAAGTAAAACAAATTCCGGGAATAAGAGTTTTCCCCGGTCTTGCTTTTATAGCGCTGCGGAGAGGGCCAGGATCAGCACGCCCAGCAGAAAGCCGGCCATAGCCAGGACTTTCTGGGTCCTTTGAGCTCTCTGCAGTTTAGGAGAGGGGCCTTCAGCCGCTAACCTGGCAACCCTGGGAGCTACAAACTCGAAGGCCACAATGGCCAGTACGACCATGATGATGTAAAGTGGGACCTTGAGGATCAGAATGGCGACCATCTGGTTCTTTGAAGAGAATACTTCTCCCGCATTCAGGTGCAGGGATCCCATCGTAATGCCGGTAATTAGAAATACAGCCATGGATACATAGACCAGAACCCGGAATCGTTTCATGATGGCGCCCATGAGATTTCCTGCAACGGGCCCATCCAGGGTCTTGACTATTGCCGGGATGTTAATGAAAAGATTGGTGAACATACCACCGATCCAGGCCACAGTAGCCATCAGGTGGATCCATTTGAGCAGAACCGAAAGAGAAATAGTATCCATAGTAACTTTTATTTACTCAATAACCCTTAAGCGGAGAGTTTGTTTTCACAGGATCGTGATTTATAATTTGATCAGAAGTAAGAAGGCGCTATCTTGTATGGTTCCAATCATTCTAAAATGAATTTAAAGTCCTTGAAAATGAAAAACTTTCGAACTCTGTTGCTTCTGATTGTATTTGTCTTCAGCGGAGCTTTTGCGTCAGCCCAGGATGCCGATAAAATTCTGAACAAATATGTGAAGGCCATCGGCGGAAAAGAAAAGTTAAGCAAGATGAAGTCGCTTTACACGGAGAGTGAAGCAGATATAATGGGCATGGCAAGCCTTCAAAAGACGACGATCCTGAACGGGAAAGGCTACAAAATGGAAATGGAAATCATGGGAGAAGTGATTATCAATTGTTTGACTGAGAAGGGCGGCTGGGTGATAAACCCCATGATGGGTGACTATTCCGCACAGGATATGCCCGAAGCTCAATATGTGGAAAGTAAATCTCAGATGTTTATTGGTGGTCCTTTCACGGTTTATCTTGAAGAAGGATATCAGGCTAAGGCATTGGGCAATGAAGCTGTGGGAAGTGTTAATGCGAACAAGGTTGAATTAACACCACCAGGGGGTACACCAGCTGTTCACTTTTTTGATTCTGAAACAGGCTACATTATAAAAACTGTAATGGAGGCTGAGATGGAGGGTCAGATGGTAAAGACTGTATTGCTGTATTCAGATTACAAAGAGGTAGATGGGATATCAATTCCGCATAAAATAGAAATGGACGCGGGAGGGATGTTTCAGATGACAAGCATCACTGTTAAAGTAGAAGTAAATAAAGAAGTAGATCCGGCCATCTTCATACAACCATAGTCTGTTTTTGCGGAGTTTATCTGCTCCATTCTCATAGGGATTGGATTGGGAACCCGGCTGGCCACCCTTCCTGTTAACCAGGAAGAAGAACTGATGTAGCAGGCATCAGAAAAAATCTGCGATGGCAAAATAGCTGGTCAGCAGACTGTAAAAAACGATCACTGCCAGGAATATATTCATCCCGATCCTCCCGATACGAGTCTGGATCCTTCACTGATCAGGTCGGCGCGCTTTCCCTCTGCGATATCACCCAGGTGGTCCAGCCCCATCAGCCGTGCCGGTGTGGTACTTGCCATCTGGATGGCCTCTTTGAGACTGCACCCGGTAAATTCCATTGCATTGCTTATGCATTTGCTGACCGGTTGAACGGCTCCTGCCAGAACATTTTCTTTCGGGTTACAGGCCTACAGTGAAAATAGCAACGTAGTAATCAGAAGATAGGCTTTATTTTCATGCCAGTATACTTTTAACTTTCAATGACTGTTTCATTTTGTGCGTCCCATTTGAGGTATTTTCTTTGACGAAGCGATTGAACACCCATCATACAGGCGACCACCCCGTACAAACCAAGGGTCTGGTCGCATTTCAGGGCTTCATTTTTCCGGATGGCATTGTGTAAATTCCGGTGATGCAGGGTGACATCTTCTGCACCGGTCTTCTTATGAGTGAATACCTCAGTTCCTCCAGCATTTTCACCTGTGCCACTGATAATGGCTTCGTTTGTGGCACGCTGTGGTGTTATGGTGAATCCTTCGCTGGTGAATTCCAGGGTGGCTTTGTGCCCTCTGATCACATGGCGGATGGGAGTATCATTTGCCATGGATGAAACCAGCATCACCGTAGTTTTCTCGGGATAGTCCAGCATGATGTTGTGGGTATCGGGTATTTCGGCCACTGAATCCACAAAGTTCCAGGTGCCTCCGCTTGCAACCACGTAATCGGGATAACTCAAGCCCAGCGATTTAATGATTCTGGTTACCCGGTGAATAAACAGGTCTGTGGCAATGCCACCGGAGTAATCCCAGTAGCGTCTCCATGAAAAATACCGTTCCGGGTCCCAGGGTCGTTTTGGGGCGGGACCGAGCCATGCCTCCCAATCCAGATTTACTCCCGGTCTGGCATCAGGATCGATCTTGTGGAGCCAGAAATCATCCACATAGTTCCTGGAATAGTCGATGTGTGCCATGACCACTTTGCCAAGAGCACCTTCCTGAATCATTTTATGGGCGGTTTCATAGGAGTCATCCGACATGCCCTGCACCCCGACCTGCAATTTCAGTTTGGACAGAGCCACCTTATCTACGATATCATGAGCCTGTTCGATGGTATGCGTCATGGGTTTTTCCACGTAAATGTGTTTCCCGGCATCGATGGCATCCAGGGTCATCTGGTAGTGCCAGTGCTCCGGCGTGGCTATGAGCACATAATCGATGTCTTTGTCCACCAGGATCTCCTGGTAGTTCTTGAAGGCGGGCGCCTGAGTCAATTCTCTGGCTGCCTCCAGCCTCTTCGTGTAAATATCACAGACGGAAGCAATCTCAATGTTATCTGATTCCTGCATCTCCAGCAGAGCCCTCATATGAGCATTTGCCATTCCACCGCAACCAATGACACCGAGTTTGATCCTTTCATTGGAACCGAGGATCCGGCTATAGCTTTTTGCCGACATTCCCATGGTGCTTCCGAATGTGGCAATTCCG
>JAYEOJ010000397.1:0-2661 GCA_034722835.1 Bacteroidota bacterium
GTTCTGGGGCATAAAACTCCGGGGCCAGGTGGGGGTATATTTAGAGTATGCCCGTTTATATGGAACTCCATTGTAGTTCCCATAACCAATGGCATGTCCAACACCGGAATCGGGTACTCCACAGACAAAATCGGGTTTCACCGGATCTCTTTTTGCCAGGGCAGCTCCGCAGCGGGATCGCACCTCATCCACATTGATGCCTTCATAATAAGAGGGTGGATATCCGTAATAGACCCAGAGAAAGGAGCAAATTTGCATCTTTTCGCCTGCAGGCTTCAATGTCTTGTAGCCCTCGGCAGTGACTTCCACGATTTCGCCAGGCCCCAGGTAGTACTCGATTTCATAGCCGGTATTGGGGAAAGCACAAGTCTCCGATGCCACGGCATATGCACCATCCTTTTTCCCAATGATGGCTGTGGTCCGCCCCAGCCTGTCACGGGCAACAATGATGCTATCAGGAGTAAGGATCATCAGGGTGCAGGACCCTTTAACCCTGTTATGGACGTTTTCTATGCCCGCAACGAAATCATTCTCCTCACATACCAGGTTGGCCACCACTTCGGTGGGATTCACATTGCCCTGGAAATTCTCGGTGAAGTGACCCTTCTTGTTCAGGAAATGTTTTTCAAGCTCATCAATATTGACCAGCCGACTCACCGTGGAAATGGCAAATCGCCCCATATGGGAGTTGAACATGATGGGCTGTGGATCGGTATCGCTGATAACTCCGATACCGTTATTTCCTTTAAATTTTGCCAGATCCGGTTCAAACTTTGTTCTGAAATATCCATCCTCCAGACTGTGGATCGATCTTCTGAATCCCTCTTTCTGGTTGTAGAAAACCATCCCGGCCCTTTTGGTACCCAGGTGGGAATGATAGTCGGTTCCATAAAATACATCGTATACACAATCCTGCCTGGAAATTGCCCCGAAAAAGCCACTCATATTGGAAAAAGTTTTAGGTATTGTCGGACTAAAACTATGAAGAAAAACCGTGAATGCAAACTAATTTTAAAGCAGCTAAATTTGTGCGGCTTCCCATCCGATCATGGCTGATTTTCTATCCAGGCCCCATCGATACCCATTGATTGCACCGGTTTTTCGTACCACGCGGTGACAGGGGATCAGGAAGGCCACCGGGTTTTTTCCTATGGCACCTCCGGTGGCCTGGAGGCCTTGTGGATTCTGGACATGTTCGGATACTGCCTGGTAGGAAACCAGCTCCCCAAAGGGAATTTTCAGCAGTGCTTCCCAGACCTTCATCTGGTAAGGAGTTCCTTTTACCAGGACCTTAAGGGGAGTTGCAGGATCATGCGAAAAAAGTTCTTCAGCAAGGGATGCTGTGAACCGGGGATCGTGTTCCAGTTTAGATTCGTTCCAATGTTGCCGGAGCGATTCAACGGCTTCCTTTTCGTCCTCTGTAAATTCAAGGGCACAGATGTGCTGTTCCGAGGTGGCAGCCAGGATGTATTTCCCAAAAGGGCCCTGATGAAATCCATAATGAATGGTGATCCCTAAGCCCGATTTTTTGTACTGGCCCGGGGTCATGCCCTCCATGGTGATAAAGAGGTCGTGAAGGCGACTGGTGCCTGAAAGGCCTGCCTGGTATGCGATCTCTTCCAGAGAAAGATCGTCCCTGAGTTGATCTTTGGCGTACTGCAGGGTCAGATATTGCAGGAATTTTTTAGGTGAAATCCCGGCCCACCTGGTAAAGAGCCGCTGGAAATGATAAGGGCTCATGTGTACATGTTCAGCCACCTCTTCCAGGGAGGGTTGCCCGGTATGGTGCTCCCTGATATAGTGAATGGCGCGTTCAATACGCCTGTAGTCAGCTTCTGCCTGCTTTGTGTTCATGCTCCACTTATTTAGGTGTAAAGATAGGGGAGCTTGTGGCATACAAAAACCCGTTTCTTGCGATATTACAACAGGATGTGCTGTTTCTCTTTGTTACGCCAGCCCGCTTGTGACTCGTATTTTACAATAAAAATCTTCAGGTCGGCCTGGCTCTCGTAGTCCACGAAATAGACTTTTTTATCGGCCTGACTCTCATAGTCCACAAAATACCACAGGCCATCCTCTTTGGCCTGGGAATCGTAGTTCACAAAAAAGACTTTCAGGTCACACTGAGATTCATACTCCACCACATATACCTTTATGTCGGCCTGACTCTCATATTCAACCCTGTAGACCTTCTGTCCCTCGAGAGATGCAGTACCAGAGAGAATGACTATCAGGAATAAATAGAATGTTTTCATGGTTCAGAATCATTGATGCATACAGATCAGTTCAAAAACTGATCCAAAAATAGATCAATTCATATCTTTATTGACATCCTCCCCTCCTTTGGCAGGAAGATTCTTCGGTTAACAATCTTAAAGCCCTGGGGGAAACGTATACCATCATTCAGCCCTCTCTTCTTAAACACAGGTGCTCTCTTCAAAGGCTGGCTTTTGTCAAAGCAATCCTTGAAGGCCCTCTCCAGATCCTTCAGCTTCTGCTGCAATACTTGTGAGGGGCACTCCTTCAAAAAACAGTACTCCTCGGATCGTTTCCAAACGGTGAGCCAGTAAGCCAGTTCGTTGTACCTGAGGATTGGCTGCCTCTTCTCCAGGCGATCCAAATTCATAGCCAGGCATTTATTCCAAAGAAACCTGGAAGAAC
>JAYEOJ010000398.1:0-2660 GCA_034722835.1 Bacteroidota bacterium
CACTCCCTGAAGATGCGAATGCCTTTGATAGGTATTAATGATTCGGGTGGAGCGAGAATCCAGGAAGGTGTCAATTCGCTGGCAGGATATGGAGAGATCTTTTTCAGAAATACCCTGGCTTCGGGTGTGATTCCACAAATTTCCGTTATTCTCGGGCCTTGTGCAGGTGGAGCTGTTTATTCACCTGCTCTGACCGACTTTGTGTTTGTGGTGGACGGTATTTCCAAGATGTTTATCACAGGACCGGAAGTAATCAAAACTGTTCTGGGAGAGGATATTACCATGGAGGAGCTGGGAGGTGCCCGTGTTCATAGTGAAACAACCGGGAATGCACACTTCTTCTCAGAATCCGAAGATGAATGTTTTGATCAGATAAAAGTATTGCTCAGTTATCTGCCCTGGTCCAATACGGATGTTCCGGCCAGGAAAGAGACACTGGAACCCTTGAAGGAGTTCGATATTTCAAAGATGGTTCCAACAGATAAAAGGCAACCCTATGATGTCAGGAATGTAATCAGGGCCATAACCGACGGGTCGGATTTCTTCGAGATCCAGGAGAACTGGGCCGCCAATATGGTGATCGGATTCGGAACCCTGAACGGACGTACCATTGGTTTCGTGGCCAATCAGCCCCTGGTACTGGCCGGTGTGCTTGATGTGGACTCATCCTGTAAGGCAGGAAGGTTCATTCGCTACTGTGATGCATTTAATATTCCCATTGTGACAATGGTTGACCTGCCGGGCTACCTGCCTGGAGTGGATCAGGAACATTCGGGGGTAATCAGGCACGGAGCAAAAGTCTTATATGCCTACAGCGAAGCAACAGTGCCAAAAATTACTCTGATTCTTCGTAAGGCTTACGGAGGGGGTTATATTGCCATGAATTCCAGGCATCTCAGGGCTGATTTTGTGTTTGCATGGCCCGATGCTGAGGTGGCTGTGATGGGACCAGAGGGAGCTGCTAACATAATTTTCAGGAAGGAGATTGCAACTGCAGAAGATCCTGATGCAATGAGGGCGCAAAAGGTACAGGAGTACAAGGAGAAATTCGCCAATCCCTATGTGGCAGCTGCAAAAGGATATATCGATTCAGTTATCGAACCCTGGGAGACCAGGAAGTCATTGCTTCATGCTCTGGAGGTTTCTGGAGAGAAGAGCGTCGGAATGCCAATGAAAAAACATGGGATACCACCATTTTAATTACGATTCATGAGCAGCAAAGAAAAATCTTCGAAAAAGAAACCAGCCGGTGAACCAGGGATGGAATCGCTGGAGAGAGGAAGCGCTTTATATTCAACCAGGCTTACCACCAAATTCAAGAACAGGGCCTTCTGGCAAAAACCCGATGAGAAGAGAATTGAAGCCATCATCCCCGGGAACATTCAGAAGATTATGACAGAAGAGGGGGATGAGGTAAGTGCCGGTACTCCACTCCTGATTCTGGAAGCTATGAAAATGAGGAACGAGGTACTTTCACCAATTGATGGGGTAGTCAGGAAAATTTATGTGAGCGAAGGGGAGATGGTGCCCAAGTCTCATCTGCTTATTGAGATGGATTAAGCCGGTCCTTTCCAGATCACATATTTCCGGATCTCCGGAGGAAGCTCCGGAAGCTCTTCAAAGATCCCGTAGAGAGATGAGCCACTTCCGCTCATGGATGCATACATAGATCCGGCATTGTATAAACCAAGTTTCAGGCTTTCCAGCAGGGGGTGTTTGATAAATGCGCTTCTTTCAAAGTCATTCTCAACACGGTTTTTCCATTGATGTACAGGTGATTCAATCACTTGTTTCAGGTGTAAGTCGGGTATGGCAGGAGAGACCACGCCATAGGCTTCTGCAGTTGAGATATGAATATCGGGGAAAAGCAGGACCAGGTACTTACCTTCCAGAGAAACCTGCACCGGACTCAGGAGTTCGCCTTTTCCCTCCATCATCATGGGCATATCGTGCAGGAAGAAAGGACAATCACTGCCCACCTGAGCGGCCATTTCTTTCAATTTTTCAGGGGGTGCAGGGGAAGCAGCCAGAAGATTTAAGCCACGCAATACAGTGGAGGCATTGGAAGATCCTCCTCCAAGTCCGGCGCCAACAGGAATCTGTTTGTGCAGGTGGATGGCCACAGGGGGGAGTTCCCGATCCGATGCCAGTAAGTTCCATGCTTTCATGCAGAGGTTATGCTCCGGATCGGAATCAAAGCGGATCCCCGATTGAGTAAAGCGTACCGGGGAGGTTTCGCCGGGTAGCTGATGGATCTCGATAATATCACATAGAGCAGTGGGATACATTACCGAGCGGAGGTCGTGAAACCCATCCTCTCTTCGTCGAAGGATATGTAATCCCAGGTTGATCTTGGCAGGTGAAAAGTATATCATTTATCATAAAGATATTGCATTTTTCAACATTTGTTAATTAAAACTTTGGAGTCTGTGTGTAAAAGTAAACAACAGGGTCAAACATGCACTGAGTGTGGATTCTTACCTTTACAGCCCAAATCAGAATTTTATGGCAAAACAACAGTACAGCACTCCGAAAAAGAATCCCGGCATTGCCATGGACTATGGCAAAATACCTCCTCAGGCCCTGGACCTTGAGGAAGCTGTTCTTGGAGCCATAATGCTTGAAAAGGATGCCATCCTGTCGGTTCTTGATATACTGGA
>JAYEOJ010000399.1:0-2655 GCA_034722835.1 Bacteroidota bacterium
AAGATCCGGGAGATCTCTCACACGGGCTGAATACCCTGGCAAAGATCCTGTTGATGAGGATTGGCGGTTCCATGGGTCCTCTGTATGGCAAAATCTTTAATACCATGGGGAAGAGCCTGGCAGATCACAGCGAGATTGATGCAACCATCTTCAGGGATGCACTCAATGGTATTAAGGATGGCATGACTCTGTTATCACAGGCAAAAGTGGGCGATAAGACACTGGTAGATGCCCTCTACCCTGCCGTTGATGCCTATAACCGGGTACTGGAAGAAGGGAGCGATTTCAAAGGTGCTCTGAAAGCCATGAAAAATGCCGCAGAAGAGGGCCGGGACAGTACTGAAGATATGGTAGCCAAAATTGGCCGTTCAAGCCGGTTGGGCGAACGTTCCAGGGGGGTGATCGATGCAGGTGCTGCCTCATGTGCATTGCTTCTCGGGGTGATGGCCGATACTATTATAGAAATATTATAAGTGATTCTCAAAAAACAGATAGTATGAAACAGGGAGTAATCATCGGATTCCTGGGGAAGACCCAGGACAGGTTTTCAGAATATCAGCAACCGGTAACTGTGAAGGAGAAATTACAAATTGTCAAGCAGATTGAAGGGTTTGACGGGGTGGAAATCGTATTTCCCTATGAAACCGGAGATGCCGCGGAGACCAAAGGTTGGATGAAAGAGTTGGGGCTCAATTTTGCAGCTGTTAATGTAAATATCAAGAAGGAGCCCGAATGGGTACCGGGAGCCCTCTCCAGGCCGGTGAGGGAGATCCGGGACCGGGCCGTCGAAATGATCAAAAGAGGAAAGGACTATGCAGAGGCTGTGGGAGCACCGCATGTCACCTGCTGTCCCCTCAGCGATGGGTATGACGTCCTTTTCCAGATTGATTACAGCACCGCATGGAAATACATGATTGAAACTGTGGGTGAAGCGGCCGATTATAAACCCGAAATCCCCCTCTTTCTTGAGCCCAAGTATTCAGAAACCAGGGTCCACTGCCAACTGGATACAACAGCCAAGGCATTGCTCCTATTAAAAGAGGTGGGGAACCCAAATACGGGGATCACCATGGATATGGGCCACTCGTTGCAGAGTCAGGAAAATCCTGCACAATCGCTGGTCACCATCTTCGAATCGGGATTCGATGCCTATATCCATACCAATGATAACGATACAAGGGCAGACTGGGACCTGGTGGGTGCCAGTCGTCATTTCCTCCACTATGTGGAGTTGATGTTCTGGGCCCGGGAGTATAACTACAGCAAATATTTCACCACCGATGCATCTCCCAGGATCTTCAGAATGATAGACTTTTTTGAACGTCATTCAGAGGTTTCCCGCGGTGTATATGAACTGGCAGGAAAACTGGACAGAAAGAAGTACCGCCAGTTGATGGCTGAAGAGAACTACATCGAACTCATGAGGCTGGTGAACAGAGAGATTTACAGACTGTAAAGTGTTGTCTTTTTAATAAAAAACTACGATAATAATGGAAAATTTAGACAGACGTTCATTTATCAAAAAATCAAGTGTGGTAACTGCAGGTGCTTTTATTGGTAGTCAGGTTCTGAGCCAGCCTTCAAAACAACATAGTCCCAATAACACGGTTAATGTGGCGGTTATTGGTATACGCAGCAGGGGAAAGGATCATTACCGTGCCCTGGCAAAAATACCAAATGTAAGAATTGCCACTTTGTGTGACATCGATCAAAGATTATTCCCGGAGGCGGTTGCGGAAGTTGAAAAGTTAAGCGGATATAAACCTGCGACAGTAACAGAATACCGGAAAGTTCTGGATGATAAAGAGATTGATGCTGTATCCATAGCCACACCCAACCACTGGCATGCACTTCAAACCATCTGGGCCTGCCAGGCAGGAAAGGATGTTTACGTGGAGAAGCCTGTTTCTCATACAGTTCTGGAGGGTAGAAAAATGGTGGAGGCAGCCCGGAAATATAACCGGGTGGTTCAAACTGGTACACAGGCCAGAAGCAGTATAGCTAATATTCAGGCTATAAATTTTTTGAATGACGGCGGACTGGGAGATATTTATATGGCTAAAGGACTATGTCTGAAACCTCGCGGTAGCATTGGACGTGTGAAAAACGGAACCGTTCCCGACGGTGTAAACTGGGACGCATTTCTTGGGCCTGCACCTTACCGGCCATTCAATGAAAACCGGTTTCATTATAAATGGCACTGGTTCTGGGATACGGGCAATGGTGATTTTGGAAACCAGGGCATTCACCAGGCTGATATCAGCAGATGGATCCTGAACAAATTGACGCATCCTGTGAGGATACAGGGGATCGGTAACTTCTTTATCTGGGATAGTGATCAGGAGACTCCGAATATTCAGCATCTGGAGTTTGAATATGATGATGGCAGCATCTTTCAATTCGAAGTAAGAGGCCTGGGTACCAACGCAGAAGGCGGCATCAGGATTGGAAACCTGATCTTCGGGTCGAAAGGATGGATGAATATTGCCAGTGAAGATACTGGAAAATGCCAGACTCATTTTAGTGATATAAAGATTAAGCCCAGTGGTTATTCATCCTACAATGAAGAGGAGGGCCCTGTATTTACAAATAAAAATCCGGCAACCATGGATGCTGTGGTTAATCATTTTACAAATTTCATAGACTGTGTCAGAT
>JAYEOJ010000400.1:0-2651 GCA_034722835.1 Bacteroidota bacterium
ATTATCGACTGGCTGGCCGATGAATTTAAGAAAGATGAAGGCCTTGATCTGAAAAAGGATCCCATGGCTCTGCAGCGCCTGAAGGAGGCTGCTGAAAAAGCCAAGATTGAGCTTTCCAGCGCTACACAGACGGAGGTTAACCTCCCCTATATCATGCCGGTGGACGGAGTGCCCAAACACCTGGTAAAAACACTGACCAGGGCCAAATTTGAGAGTCTGGCAGATGCGCTGATCCAGGCCGTCGTCGATCCCTGTAAAAAGGCCCTGAAAGATTCAGGACTGAAGCAGAGCGAAATCAACGAGGTAATTCTGGTGGGAGGTTCCACACGTATTCCGGCCATCCAGAAGGTTGTTCAGGATTTCTTCGGAAAGGCACCCTCCAAAGGGGTGAATCCCGACGAAGTTGTAGCCGTTGGAGCTGCCATCCAGGGTGGTGTACTAACCGGAGAGGTAAAAGATGTACTCCTGCTTGATGTAACACCCCTTTCGCTGGGTATTGAAACCATGGGCAGTGTCAGCACCAAACTCATTGAATCCAATACAACCATACCAACGAAAAAGACACAGACCTTTACCACAGCTGCCGACAACCAGCCTTCGGTTGAGATTCATGTGTTGCAGGGCGAACGTTCCATGGCCAAGGATAACAAGACCATCGGACGCTTCCACCTGGATGGGATTCCACCCTCACCGCGCGGAATTCCGCAGATTGAGGTCTCTTTTGATATCGATGCTAACGGGATTCTGAATGTTTCGGCAAAAGACAAAGGAACCGGAAAAGAGCAGAGTATCCGTATTGAAGCTTCGTCCGGACTTTCCGATAGTGAAATTGAAAAGATGAAAAAGGAGGCCCAGGAGAATGAGGAGGCCGATAAGACTGCCAAGGAGCGTATTGACAAGCTCAATGCAGCCGACAGCCTGATATTCCAGTCTGAAAAACAACTGAAAGAGTTTGGCGATAAGATCCCCGCTGATAAGAAAACTCCCATCGAAGAGGCTTTGAATACCCTGAAAGAGGCACATAAGTCAGAAGACGTTGCTGCCATTGACCAGGCTACTGAAACCCTGAATGCAGCGTGGCAGACCGCCTCACAGGATATCTATAATGCACAGCAGCAAGGCGCCGAAGCCGGTCAGCCCGGCGATCAACCCGGAGGCGAAGCTGAAGGTGAACCAGCTCCGGGCAAAGGAGATGATGAGGTCACCGATGTGGACTTTGAAGAGGTAAAATAATCACTGGTATAAGCAATGAGAAAAAGGAGGGTGTCAAAAGGGCACCCTTTTTTTGGCTATATTTGATTTATGATCAGAGCACTATTTATCTGTATGTTGCTGCCTGCTTTTCTTGCCCTGCAGGGACAGAACCAGGTGGATGCAAGCGGACGGAAGACAGGGCACTGGAAGGAGCTTTACCCTGATGGGAAAACCCTTTATGAAGCTGATTTCGTGGAAGGGCACCCGGCAGGTGAGATGGTACGCTATTATGAGAACGGTGGTGTAAGAGCCCGCATACTCTTTGAGGCAGAAGGTAATCGCAGCCATACGCAACTCTATTACGAAAGCGGTAAACTGGCAGCAGATGGCCTGTATGTAAATCAGGCCAAGGATTCTGTGTGGACCTATTACTCTGATATTGACGGTTCTGTAAGGATCAGGGAGCAATACCAGGAGGGAAAACTGGAGGGCATGAGCCGGAGCTACTATCCCAATGGTGAGGTTTCCGAAGACGTCCAGTGGAAGCAAAATGAAAAAGACGGGACCTGGAAGCAGTATTATGAAAACGGCCTTCCAAGATTATCCGGTCACTATGAAAAGGGAAAACTCCAGGGATCCTATGAACTATATTTCTCCGATGGTAACATAAAGATCAGGGGAAGCTACCTGAATAACAGGTCGCATGGCACCTGGATTTTTTATAATGAAAGCGGTGAGGAGGTTTACGAACTGGAATACGTGAATGGAACTCCGGCCGACTGGGAGAAATACAATAAATGGATCCAGGATTCCCTGAAGAAATATGAAGTAATCAGCGAACCCGAATCCCTTCAATAAGCCTGGGCTCTTATGAAGAAATTTAATCTTGTTCTAGTCACGCTACTGATATCACTGGGTGTCCGGGCCCAGGAGATTGCTCCGGGTGTATACTGGATCTATTTCAGTGATAAGGAGGGTATTGCTTACCAGATCGACCAGCCCTCCGAGTTTCTCTCTGAACGTTCGGTAAACAGGAGAGCCATGCAGGGATTGGGTGTTGATCACATGGATCTGCCTGTAAATCAGTCCTATCTGCAGGAAATCGAAGCCCTGGGAGTTGAGATCAGGCATGTTTCCAGATGGTTAAATGGAATTGTCATGATTGATATGGATGAGACCGCCTTTCAACAGGTACTTCAGCTTTCCTTCACCGATACGGCGCCATGGACACCGGACACAGATGACATCTATTTTCCTCAGAAAAGCGGCGAAGCAAGGTTTGATCCACCCCTGGATCCTGCACCTGCATTTGATTACGGGATTGCCAGAGAGCAGGTAGCTTTGGTGAAAACAGATGGCTTGCATGATATGGGATATACCGCCGGGGGAGTATGGATCGGGGTGCTGGATGCCGGTTTCTACAATGTGGACAGCCTGCCGTCTTTTACATCCCTGAT
>JAYEOJ010000401.1:0-2646 GCA_034722835.1 Bacteroidota bacterium
ATAATTGGGTATTTGCAGAAGGTTGGGAAGATGTTTCAAGACACATGACCGGAGATCAGACCGAGGACGATCTGGGCCCGGATCTGCACATTACAGTAGAAAAATCCAATTTCCGGATGAAAATTTACCCCATCACCGCCTTTGTGGTCTGCGATCAGAAGTGGATTACCCAGTATGATGATGATGTGGTCGAGATGAACAGCATTCAGGTTCGCTTCCTGGAAAAAATCGAAGGGGAATGGAAGATATCCTTTGTATCCTTCATCGGAACAGACGGATACATGGATGATGAGACCGAAAAACTGTTCGACTAAAGCCTTCTACACAGGACCGGCCAGGCTGCCCTCAAGCTGGGTTACCACCCAATTGCGGTTTTCCCACAATGTACAACCGCCCTGCGATTCTGTGAGCAGATGATGTGATTCTCTTATCCTGTTCAGGAACTTAGACTGCAGGGCCTCTTTTAAAGAGACCTTGTTGATATTGATATCTGAGTAGGGTGCAAAGGGACATGGTTCCAGGCTGCCATCGGCACTTATATGTACAAATCCTCTGCCTGCAGCCAGGCAGCCCCCGTATTGTGACTCATCACCGGGCAGACTGACAAACAGTGCCGGCATCTGTTTCCTGAGTGTCTCCAGGCGTATCTGAAGCTCCTCCTTTTGCTCTTCGCTCAGACAGAGTTGCATGTCACGTTCCGACTGGGGCACATATTCCACAAGAAAAAAGAGACTGCTACCCATCTGGTGATGCGTCCGCAGCCAGACGGGATGGGTCACTTCTTCGAAATTCTCCCGGGTGACGGTGACAGATATTCCAAAGAACTGACGGGTTTGCCGGAGCTGCTCCAGAGTCTGTACCAGCCTGGTATGTGTTCCTTTGCCCCTTCTCTGGTCGGTAAACTGTCTGTTTCCCTCTATACTGATGATGGGGATCAGGTTTCGGTTTTGCTTAAAATAGGCAATACTTCCCGCATTCAGCATCAACCCGTTTGTAAATACCGGGAAAATCATATCACGGTATTCACTGGCAACCCACAATATTTCCGGTCGCATCAGGGGTTCCCCACCTGCAATCATTACAACACCCACCCCCAGTTCTGAAGCTTCATGAAAAAGCTGGTTGATTCGTTCCAGTGAGAGCTCTTCGCGGCATTCCATCAACCGTTTGCTGGCATAACACCCTTTGCAATTGAGGTTGCACTGGTTGGTAATACTGAAAATCATGACCGGGGGGATCATTAATTCTTCATGCTCCGCTTTCCGGCGCCTGGCCTCCATTTTCTTTTGCCTGGAAAGGGTGCGAAGCCACCACGCTGCTTCCAAGGGATGAAACCTGCTGTGTCTCCAGGCATCGTAAAAAAGGCGCCTGTACTTCTCTGCAAACCTGAGCCGGTATGTTGCTTCATCTGATCCCATGAAAGCAAATAAAGAGCATAAGAAGATGCCACGCCCTACTTATTCGGTAAATGCGCCTGAAAAATCGGTAAATGGGAAATATTCCGGGTTAAGGTTTCCGGATGGCCACCTCTTTGGATTCACTCTGCCACAATCCATGTTTGGTGCAGACCGACATGGCCGACAGGTTCATGGTAACGGCTCCTGGAACAATATAAAAATCGACCTCCACGTGCTCCGGCTTGTTGCCCAGGCTTCCCGGGGCAAAATGAGCTTCGGCAATAAAGGTCTCCCGGTTCCATAGCTGCACATAGTTGATGAAATGATCCGGATCGTCGGGATGGTTGTACTCGGTTCCCAGGCGGATCTTCACCCTGAATTTCTCGCCTTGCGTAGCATAGTTGTCACAAATGATCACCGGGGTATGACGATCAAAATAATCTTTTCGTACCTCTTTTTCCTCCCTGGAAATGTCGACCGGATTAAAAATACGGGGCATGGAACTTCTGTTTTTTTCTGTTTCTATGTCAAAGATAGAAAAGTATGGAATGATCAAAAAGATTGATTGTTCCGTTGGGAATAATTTGCGAACTTACCATGAGATATGTCCCTGGAATCAAATACGGACCCCGGTGCACTTGAGGTAAAGAACCTGGTGCGGAAATACGGGGATCTTACTGCGGTGGACCACCTGTCTCTGAAGGTGCGACGAGGAGAGGTGTTTGGACTATTAGGCCCCAACGGGGCAGGAAAGACCACCTCCATCCGGATGATGTGCGGCTTGCTGAAACCAGATTCAGGGGAGGTGTTTATACACGGACAGCAGGTTTCCCCGGGCGGAAGTGCTCTGGCCAGATCAAAGGTGGGCATCTGTCCACAGGAGAATATCCTCTGGAACAAGCTCACCTGTTTTGAGCAGCTGGTATTCAGTGCCAGGATGTATTCCGTTCCCCGCAGCCTGGCCCGCTCACGGGCCGATCGCCTGCTGGAGGAAATGGGACTGGGCTCGAAGCGAAACAAGCTGGCCGGCACCCTTTCAGGAGGAATGAAACGTCGCATGAATGTCATTATGGCCATCATGCACGATCCCGAAATTATGGTCTTTGATGAACCCGAGGCCGGACTGGATCCGCAGAGCCGGGTGCTGGTAAGGGATTTTATCAGGGAGACGGCCCGTGATAAGACGGTGATCGTGACCACCCATAATATGGATGAAGCTGAAAGGGTCGCCCACAGGGTCGCCATCATT
>JAYEOJ010000402.1:0-567 GCA_034722835.1 Bacteroidota bacterium
ATGGCCGGCATGTATGCAGTATACCATGGACCGGAAGGTATCCGGAACATCGCCATGGATATTCATCAACTCACCATCACCCTGGCCAATGAGCTCTCTAAGATGGGCTTGAAGATTAAAAACGAGCATTTTTTTGATACACTTGAGATAGAGATTCCCGGCAAGGTCAGTACAGCCGACATCGAAAAATTGGCCTTGTCACGGCAATTGAATTTCCGCTATATCGACACTCAGGTGATTGGCCTTAGCATTGATGAAACCACAAGTCTGGAAGATATTAACAGCATAGTGGGCGTGTTTTCTGAGGCGCTTGGAAGCAATGGAGGAGAGCTTTTTATCAGTGGCATTGAGCAGGATAAACCACTAAGGGTTCCGGATCGCCTGCGCAGAAAAAGCGAATTTCTCCAGCATCCCGTATTCAATTCCTATCATTCCGAAACTGAAATGATGCGTTACATGAAGTTGCTGGAGAACAAAGACCTTGCGTTGAACAGAACGATGATCCCATTAGGCTCCTGCACAATGAAACTTAACGCCGCATCGGAAATGTTCGCCATTACCTGGCCT
>JAYEOJ010000402.1:577-2645 GCA_034722835.1 Bacteroidota bacterium
AAATCACCGGCTTTTCAGCCGTATCCTTCCAGCCAAATTCCGGAGCTTCCGGGGAGTATGCAGGACTGATGGTTATCCGTGCATACCATGAAAGCAAGAATGAAGGGCACCGGAATATCTGCCTGATCCCATCTTCCGCTCATGGCACCAACCCGGCCAGTTCTGTTATGGCTGGCATGAAAGTGCTTATTGTGAATTGTGATGAGAATGGAAATATCGACATCAATGACCTTCGCCGGAAAGCTGAAGAACATAAAGATAATCTGTCAGCTTTGATGGTGACCTATCCTTCCACCCACGGGGTATTTGAAGAGGATATACTTGATGTCATCGATATCGTCCATAAGAATGGCGGACAGGTTTATATGGACGGAGCCAATATGAATGCCCAGGTAGGCCTTACCAACCCGGGCCTGATCGGTGCCGATGTCTGCCACCTGAACCTGCACAAGACCTTCGCCATCCCTCACGGTGGAGGTGGACCTGGTGTTGGCCCTATTGGTGTGGCCGAACACCTGGTTAAATTCTTGCCAGGTCATATATTCTGCAAGACTACAGATGAATCCAATATATCTGCTGTAGCCTCAGCACCTTTTGGCAGTGCGCTGATCCTGCCCATATCCTATGGATATATTAAAATGCTTGGAGCCGAAGGATTGACCGAAAGCACGCGTTTTGCCATCCTTAATGCCAATTACCTGAAATCCTGCCTGGAGAAGGATTATAAAATCCTGTATACGGGCAGTAAAGACAGGGTGGCCCATGAAATGATACTGGATTGCAATGTCTATCTTAAAACTGCGGATATCACCGTTGTGCACATTGCGAAAAGACTGATGGATTACGGATTTCATGCCCCAACCGTAGCCTTCCCGGTACATGGCACATTGATGGTTGAACCCACAGAGAGTGAACCATTATCAGAACTCGATCGCTTCGTTGAAGCCATGATCGCTATCAGAAAGGAGATCGCGGATGTTGAAAATGGAAAAACAGAAAAAGGGAATAACCTGATCTGTAATGCTCCTCACACAATGCAAATGATTATCCTTGATGAATGGGACAGTCCGTACGATAAAAAGGTAGCAGCATTCCCGGTGAAATCACTTGTGGAAAATAAGTACTGGCCACCGGTTACAAAGATAGATGATGCTTTTGGAGACCGTCACCTGGTATGCAGCTGTGCACCTGTCGAATGTTATGAAGAAAAGGCCTGAGTCAATTTATGACCTCAGGTATGAAGCTCCATTTACATCAATTATACAACCCGTCATGTATTCGCTGCCATCACCGGATACCATCAGGACCACCCGTGCAATTTCTTCAGGTTTGGCAATCCTGTTAAGCGGACTTTGCTTATTGATTGCCTGTCCACGTGAACTTTCCATGATGTGTTCGGTCATGTCGGTAAAAACATATCCCGGCGCTATGGTATAAACGTGGATATTATCGGGAGCAAGAGCGACAGCCATAGATTGTCCTACAGCATTCATTGCCGCTTTACTGGCACCGTAGGGCCAGGAGCTGGGCTCTCCGCGAAAAGCGCCACGGGATGTAATGTTGACGATCTTTCCACCACCATGTGCTTTCATATGCCTGGCGATCAGAAAGGATAAGTTGACAGGCCCGGTGAGGTTGATGTCCATAGTTTTCCTGAAAAATCTTTGGAAATCATTGTATTCAAGATCTAAGGATTCCCTCTCATCATAGATCCCGGCATTATTGACAAGGATATCAACTTTCTCATATACGGAATGAATTTGGGATACCATCTCCCCAATCGAATCAGGGGATGCCAGGTCAGCCTGAACGATTATATGGCCATCACCCTGAATAGTGTTCAAAAGATGATTGGCCGCAGTTTGATCCTTATTATAGTGAATGATGACTTTTGCACCTGATTCAGCAAACATAGTCACAATGGCTTTTCCGATACCACGTGATCCACCGGTAACAAGAACGCTTTTATTGGTAAAAGATATATTCATGGTAAGACTCCCAATTTAGTGAGCTAAAATAATTCCTTTAACTGTTCCAAAAATAATAGTGCAAGTTGCGGTTTTAATAT
>JAYEOJ010000403.1:0-2642 GCA_034722835.1 Bacteroidota bacterium
TTCAGGGAGGTGAAACTAAGCTGCAGATCATCCAAAGCTGCCTTACTGGTATAAAGAGCCACCTGGAAAACAAAATATTCGTTTCGGAGGGCACTTCCGGAAAAGTGATTGAGCTTTGGATCCAGGATCCATTTATGTGGAATTTTGTCCCACATGCGTACCGGATCAGAACGATCTTCAGTAAAGTAGAGGAAGGTATCCGGGTGGACTTCCAGAAAGTCCTGCATTTCAGACTCAAAGGGAATCACCTCCATGGGGTAAAAGTTATCCAGTTCTGTACGAGCTTCAAAACGGAGCAGTGAGGCCGCTGGAAAATCCTCCTGTGCTGCTTTTTCAAGCCACAAAGGATCCGGAGCGGGTTCCGCCGGCAGGTAATCCTTATTGTAGAACCCGTATCCCTCCTGAACTTCAAAGGGGAGGTAGTAGAAATAATAACTTCCGGCTTTTACCGGTCCGGCCAGAAGCTCACATTTTTCCCCGTCCACCCTGATCCTTTGAATGTTGGGAATAGTGTCTCCTGTGTCGGCCGACACCAGAAGTAACATTCGCTTCTGTGGATCGGGATCGTGCCGTCGCCAGGGAATATCAATGCGGACTGCTTCCGCATCGCTTTGGATGTCCAGCACTGCCCGGTGGTTCCCAAAGGACTCGGGCCAGGGTTCCCCTGCTACGGAATACAGAATTGATCGCTCTTGCAAACAGCCTGATCCTGCCAGCATGCAAAGTGAAATCAGAAGCGTTCCGATGGGGATCCTGACCATATATTCAAGTAGTTATTTCACATAGGTCTCCAGCCACTGGTCCTGTTCCCACAGCATATGCAGGATGCTTTCCCTGGCACGGTAACCGTGACTTTCTTTAGGTAGCATGACCAGTCTGACAGTGGCACCAAGCCCTTTCAGTGCATTGAAATAACGTGTACTCTGCAGGGGATAGGTACCTGAGTTATTGTCCGCTTCTCCATGGATCAGCAGCAGAGGTGTCTTCATCTTGTCGGCATGCATAAAGGGCGACATGGTATAGTAAACTTCCGGTGCTTCCCAGTAGGAGCGTTCTTCGCTCTGGAAACCAAAGGGAGTGAGGGTCCGGTTATAGGCCCCGCTTCGGGCGATCCCTGCAGCAAATAAATCTGAATGGGAAAGCAGGTTGGCCACCATAAAGGCCCCGTAGCTATGTCCGCCCACGGCCACTTTGCTCCGGTCGATGTACCCCAATTCATCCACCGCATCAATGGCGGCCTTCCCATTGGCCACCAGCTGTTCCCGGAAAGAGTCGTTGGGCTCCTCATCCCCTTCACCTACGATGGGGAAGGCAGCTCCGTCGAGCACCACATAGCCCTTGGCCACCCAGTAGATGGGAGAACCATAATTGGGTGAGGTGAAACGATTTGGATTGGCAGTGGTCTGTCCGGCACTGGACTTATCCTTGAATTCCCTGGGGTAGGCCCAGAGGATCATGGGTGCCTTCTCCTTCTTCTCCATATCATAGCCCACGGGAAGGTAAAGGGTGCCTGATAGCTCCAGTCCGTCGTCGCGCTTGTAGGTGATCACTTCCTTATGCACATCCTGGATGCTCTTAAAAGGATTCTCAAAGGTGGTGATCTGTTGCAGCTCATCCTTTTTCAGATCCCTGAAATAGTAGTTGGGGTAGTCGGTGGGCGATTCAATGCGTACCAGCATCCTGTTTTTTTCCAGATCAAACCGGCTCAGATTTTCAAGCCTGTCGGTATATTCCGACTGGTAGAGCCGTTCGCTTTCCCTGTTTTTCAGGTTCAGCTCATCCAGGAAAGGGAACTGTCCCTTTTCGGAGTAGCCGCTTCCTATAAGGAAAAGCTTGTTTTTATGAATGGTCAGGACACGGCTTCCATAGGCATTTCTGCAGGTGACAAAGCGACCCGGGTCGCTGTAACGATCCTGGTAATTCCGGTCCCAGAGGATCACCGGTTCGCTGGAGGCATCCGAAGGATTGAAGAGGTAGGATTTGGTATTCCGGCTGTTCCACCACATGTCGCTGGCCACTGCTACCTCTTCATTGCACCACTGAATACCCCCGCAACGGTTGATGGTTTTCAGCAGGGAGACCGGAGTCCCATTGAAAGGAGCATCCAGCTGAAATACTTCATCCCTGAACTCCACCTCATTTTTGGGATCACCCTCATCAAGTGCAACAGCAAATACCAGGGTGGCTGGCAGGTCAGCTCTCCACTGGAGATTTCTTCTGCCTTTTTCCACTGCCATAAATCCTTTGGGCAGGTCTTCAAGCAGAGGGCTTTCAAGAACTGTTTCCACCTTCTCGGCACCCCTGGTATAAATGGTGGTGTTTGAGGGAAAGCGATAGAAGGGAACCAGGTAGGAAAAGGGTCTCTCCACCCTTGTGATCATGATGTAGTCGCCATTGGGAGAGAAAGAAATATTGTCGTACATGGCACTCTCCATCCACAGTTCGTTGCTGCCATCCAGTTCCACTTTGTACAGTTCTGAGAGCGCAAGCTGCTCAAAATTATGTTCGTCGTTTTTGTTCTGCAGCAGGTCCTGGTAGGTCCGGTTCTGAGCTTTTTTTCCATCTGCCACCGAGATGGTCGGTCCGCCTGGAACTGCATTTCCTACATCGATCAGGGCTTCCCTGTTTGAGGAGATCATCTT
>JAYEOJ010000404.1:0-2638 GCA_034722835.1 Bacteroidota bacterium
CTGGTGAATTCCCTCACAATAGGCCTTGATTATACTTCCATACCTGACCCACTTGCGGTTGTAACTCGCCACGACCTTCTTCTTGTCCCGGATCAGGTGGACATAGAAAGCATCGTTTCCAAAATCCCGATCCAGTGCTCCAAGAAACCAGACAAGCCGGCTATCGGCCTCGATATGCTGGTCGGGATAAGCAAAACGGTCTGCTCCCAGCCTGCGGGCCCGGCCTTCATGATCGCTGGTGTAATTGTTTATTGCTTTACAGGCCCTCGAAAATGCGAGAGAGCCGCTTCTTCCGGTACAGAGTATAAATACACGCATAATTAAGAATAAAAGACAAAAATAATAATATTTTTACCCTCCCGAACCAACGTAACTAAATATGATTCTCCGCACCCTGGCTGTTCTGGGTATCCTGATGGCAATCCATGGATGTATGCCCGCCCCGGATGCCGCTGACACCCCAGGCCTGAGTGACCCAAAAGCCAGTCCCATGGCCACTGCCTTTTTCAGCAATCTCCAACTTCTCTCGGCCGATCATGTACTGGTAGGGCATCAGGATGCCCTGGCCTATGGCATGGGTTGGAAAGGGGAAGCCTTCCGGACCGATATTAATGATGTGCTGGGCGATCATCCGGCGGTTTTTGGATGGGACCTGGGACACATGGGCGATGAACAAAACATTGATGGGGTTCCCTTCGAAGACATGCGTGATTGGGCCATTGCCGTCTATGAAAAAGGCGGGGTAAATACCTTCAGCTGGCACATGCGTAATTATGCCACAGGTGGAACCAGCTGGGATACAGACTCCTGCGTGGAGGCCTGTCTTCCGGGGGGTAGCTCACATGAATTGTACCTGGAACGCCTGGATCAGGCTGCGGAGTTCTTCTCCAGTCTTCGAACCGAAAGCGGAGAGCTGATCCCTGTAATATTCCGTCCCTTCCACGAGATGACCGGATCCTGGTTCTGGTGGGGTCGTGGCAACTGTTCAGCCAGGCAGTACAGGGCACTTTTCCAATTTACAATCGACTACTTCCGAAACATTAAAGGGCTCCACCAGCTGATTATCGCCTATTCCAGCGACCGTTTTAATACCACTGAACAGTACATGGATTTTTATCCGGGCGATGACTATGTGGATGTAATGGCCTTTGATGATTATCACGGACTGGCCAGCAAGGAGCGGACACCCGGGACCATTCATATGCTGGAAGTACTGGATTCGCTTTCAATCCAACATCAGAAACTGATGGCCATTTCGGAAACCGGACTGGAAACCATTCCCAATGAAAAGTGGTTCACCGATGTGGTTCTGCATACCCTGGATGCCAATGAATCGACACGGAATGCAGTCTGGATCCTGTTCTGGCGAAATGGTCGCCCCGACCATTTTTATGCCCCCCATACCGGACATCCCTCCGTTCCGGATTTTATTGAATTTATGAATCACGATCTGATGCTCTCCCTTTCTGAGCTGCCAGAACTGTATAAATGAGCTACGAACCCAATAAACTATTAACCTACTGAGCTACTAACCACCAACTTCCTTTCTATGCAACTCAAACTGATCGACATCCTGATTATCTGTGCATACCTGGCCTCGACCATCGTCATTGGATTGGTCATGAAGAAACGCGCCCAGGCAAATAAAGCTGCCTATATGCTAGGTGGAAACAAACTACCCTGGTATATGCTCGGGCTCAGTAATGCTTCAGGTATGTTCGATATCTCCGGAACCATGTGGATGGTGACCCTGGCATTTGTATACGGATTGAAGTCCATCTGGATTCCCTGGCTATGGCCGGTCTTCAACCAGATATTCCTGATGGTTTTTCTCTCCATCTGGCTTCGCCGTTCCAATGCCACCACCGGGGCAGAATGGATCAGGACCCGGTTTGGTTCCGGAAGAGGCGGAGTGCAATCACACTGGATTGTGGTGGCCTTCGCCCTGATCTCTGTACTGGGCTTCCTGACCTATGGATTCATCGGGTTGGGAAAATTTGTGGAGATCTTTCTCCCCTGGGAGGTGATCTCTCCCTACATCCCCTTCGAAGTGGCTCCGCAGTATGTGGCGCACGTATATGGAATTGTCTTTACGCTGTTTGCTATGTTTTATGCCATCCTGGGTGGTATGAGCTCCATTGTCTGGGCAGATGTGATCCAGTACACCATCATGACCATCTCAGCCGTTGTGATCGGCGTCATCGCCATGAATAAACTGGCCGTTAATCCGCTGGTAGTTCCAGAGGGATGGATGAATCCCTTCTTTGGGGCCAGACTGGATCTGGACTGGAGCGGGATCATTGCCGAAGTGAATGAAAAGATCAAGAGTGATGGCTACTCCCTCTTTGGCATCTTTTTCAGCATGATGCTCTTTAAAGGTGTCCTGGTCTCCATGGCCGGTCCGGCTCCCAACTACGATATGCAGAAGATCCTCTCCACCAAATCGCCCAAGGAGGCCGCCAAGATGTCCGGCTTTGTCTCGGTGATCCTGCTGCCTACCCGCTATTTTATGATTACCGGTTTTGCCGTCCTGGCTCTGCTGTTCTATGACAAACTGGACCTGATCGTGGGTGGGAACATTGACTTTGAACAGATCCTGCCCTCGGCCATCAGCGAGTTTGTACCCGTTGGTTTTTTG
>JAYEOJ010000405.1:0-2633 GCA_034722835.1 Bacteroidota bacterium
TTTCCCGCTTCTCGCTGTACCTGTCAACGGAATACCGTCCCATCAGACTTATATCATCTGTAATCTGCCACTCTGCTTTCAGGTTGCCATAAACCCTGTCTCTTACAAAACTATTGTTAATCTCATGAGCCAGGAAGTAAGGATTATTGTATAGCCCATTTTTGGGAGTTCTTTGCTGAACACCTTCCTGTCCGGGTTCCCAATAATCTTCCAGGTCCAGGATATTGATATTCAAGGGAACCTTTGCAGCCCATTCAAGGGGATTTGTTCCCCTGTTACTGGAGGGCCGGTTATTGGACCAGGACCTGTTCACGTTGAAGTTCGTACTTATGGTCAGTTTTTCGTGTGCTTTAACAGATCCGGCAAAGGACAGGTTATTTCTGAACAAATCTGAGTTGGGAACCATTCCCCAGCTGCTCATATTGGTAAAGCCAAGGCGGTAGTTAACGACATCAGTATTGCTGGAAATTGAAGCACCATTTGTAGTGGTAATTCCATTCTGAACAAAATTTGCGAAATTGTCGGGATAGGAAACGAGCTCGATGGGAACCTTATTGCCATTGGCATCCAATGGGCTTTGCCACTGAATGGCAAAATATCCCTTATCAGTTTCGATTCCTGCACCAGCTGCCTGCGCCGGATCAACTGTCATTACAGAGCCCGGATAATTCTCGGGTGTAAATGAAAAATAGCCAGTGGCAAAATGCTTTTGAATCGGGAAATATTTGTAAGGCCGGTCTATCACTGTATTGGAAGTAATATTTACAGAAACGCCTCTGACCCCTTTTCCCGACTTGGTGGTTATGAGCACAACTCCGTTCCCGGCTCTTGAACCATATAGTGCTGCAGCACTTGGCCCTTTTAATACCGATACACTTTCTATATCATCCGGGTTTAAGTCAGATATGGCATTCCCATAGTCAACGATATTCCTTGCTCCAAATTGGGTGGTGTTATTAAGTGTGTTAATCACCGGAACCCCGTCTACCACAAAGAGAGGTTGATTATCGCTGCTCAGGGAGGAAGCTCCTCTGATCACCATACTTACCGAGGACCCGGTACCCCCTGTGGAATTAACTGTAACACCGGAAATTTTACCAGCCAGAGAATTAATCACATTTTCCTGGGCTACCCTGGTCATGTTTTCTCCATCCACACTCCCCACAGAGAAACCGAGCGACTTCTCTTCGCGGGTTATACCAAGGGCTGTGACAACAACCTCCTCCAGTTCCTGAGCACTCTCCAGCAGCACTACATCAATGATCCTCTGATTTCCGACGGTGACTTCCTGTGTTTCATACCCTATATAGGAATATACCAGGACCGCATTGTTCCCCGGCACTTCTACACTATAATTTCCATTCATATTGGTTATCACCCCGACCTGGGTTCCCTTGACCCGGATGTTCACACCTGGAAGACCGAGGCCATCCGAAGAGGAGGTAACTGTTCCGGTAATTGTTATAGCTTGTGGATTTGCCACAACAGAGAAGCTGAAAAGCATAAGAATCGCAATGGTGGCAAACACGCGATTGGTAAACTTGGAAAGCGGATAGTTACATCTCATGATTGTTAGATTTGGTTTAGTAGGATTAGTTGGCTAAACATCATAGCTGGTTTTGCAACATAAGATATTCATAATAGCAATGGCAGTCAAGACAATTAACGGATTATCCTGAGAAAATCCTATCTTTGGCATAGATTTTTAACCTATAGAGTTGAATCCGATAATATATCATTCGTAAAAGGTTAATATTCTATTTAGATAAGTTAAAATTCCATTAATGAGAGCTTTTTTATTTTTATCCGCCCTTCTCCTTGGTTTTACATTTTCATACAGCCAGGAATTTAAAGCCGGCGCAGCAGTCAGGGTCATCACACCGGACCCCCTCTTGCCTGTTTCAGGAGGAGTAGGCACACCCAATCCGGTTACTGAAAAAAAGGGGGATCTCTTTGTACGCGCCCTTGTTTTTGAAAAGGGAGAAGAGCGAGTTGCAATCGTAGGAATCGATAACCTTGGATGGCCGGCAGTGCTGGGAGACAGATCCAGAGAACTGATAAATGATATTTCACCCGAAAACATCCTCATTGGTGTTACACATACCCATAGCGCTCCCGATGCCTATGGTTTCCCGGATGAAAAAGGGAATGTGGGGGCTGATCTTGAATACCTGGAGTGGTGTGTCAATCAGATTGCCGATGCTGTAAATGAAGCTGAAGAAAATCTGGAACCTGCTATCCTGAAAACGGCTGTTGGGGAGGCCAGAGGTAAGATTGCATACAACTATTATGCACCGAAACTCTATGATCCGCGCTGTGGCGTATTGCAGGCCATTGCCACAGAAGGTGAGAAATCAGGCAAGCCCATTGCTACCCTTGTAAATTACGCCACCCATCCGGAGATTATAGGATCAGAACGCGGGATACTCACACCTGATCTGTGTGGCCCCATGTACGATCGTATCGAACAGAAAGCCGGAGGAATTGCAATTTTTATGAACAGTGCACAGGGGGGTATGGTTACAGCTGACAACCGGCGTACACATGGAGAGGAGGCCAATGATTGGGCAGAATGTATCAGGATAGGCGAATTGATGGCCGATGAGGCCCTGCGAATCATTGAAAATGCGGAG
>JAYEOJ010000406.1:0-2630 GCA_034722835.1 Bacteroidota bacterium
CTCCAATAATTGTGAGAAAGCATCCATCCCGGAAGCCGCAGTTAATTTTGCCGGACAGGAGAGCATCATTTCGGGATCAATAATAGCCAGTTCAGGAATAAAGTTCTCATGACGAAGGGATTTTTTAAATCCTTCCTCACCAACTTCAGAAATCACTGCATTTTTTGTCATCTCACTTCCTGTACCAGAAGTAGTAGGCATGGCAATAAACGGGATCTTATGGCCTGGATGTTTCCTGTCTCCCACACCTTCCAGGTAATCCCGGATACTTCCTTCCACCGGGATCATGGCAGAAACTGCCTTACCGGCATCCATAACACTACCTCCTCCAACAGCCACAACCACCTGGGGTCCTGAAGACCTGTGACTATCTACAATCTGGTCTATGACAGTGGGAGATGGTTCATGGGCGATGACTTCGTGTTTCAGCTCCAGATTCGCGGCCTTCAATGCTGAGATAATTTCATCCCCGTGCCCTGAGTTACGAACAGAAGATGATCCTGTAAGCAGTAAAGTCCTCTTGCCCCTGGAATTTACTTCAGCAGCCAGTTCATTTCGCTTCCCTGGACCAAATATAATTTTGGGAAGGGAGGAAAACTGAAAAGAGTCGATCATGTAGTTAATGTTTATGTAAATATAAAAAAAGAACTCCGTTCCCAATAGGGCGTGTCAATAGTAGTTGTAAGTTTTGATTTTGTTAAGAAAAATTAAGGAATAGTACACTGACCAAAGCAGATACTTGCTATTTTTGAACTCATTGAATATGAAATTATTATTAAGAGAAAAGATTTATGAAAAAGAAACATCCCCAAATTTATTCCAGGAGAAGATTTATTGGTACCACTGCTACCGGAATGGCAGGCATAGCCATGATCCCCTCTCTGTCCTCCTGTGTAAAACCTGACAGTGAGATCACCCTGGGCTTTATCGGACTGGGCCGTCAGGCCATGTACCTGCTGAACACATTTATCAATATTGAAGGTGTAAAAGTAGTGGCTGGCTGTGATGTATACGGCAGGAAGCGAACCCGATTTGAGAACCGGGTGAATGAGTTTTACACCAATGCCGAACAGAGTGTTGATGTAAAAACCTATGAGGAATATGGTGAATTGCTTGCCAGACCTGATATTGATGCCGTCGTGGTAGCTATCCCGGATCACTGGCATGCGCTGGTAGCTATTGCAGCCTGCAAGGCAGGGAAAGATGTCTACCTGGAGAAGCCTATGACCTTCACCATCAAAGAGGGCCAGGAACTGGTCAAAACTGTCCGCAGTACCAACAGAATTGTGGGTATTGGAAGCCAGCAGCGTTCTGACCCCAATTTCCAGCATGCTGTAAAGCTGGTTCAGGGCGGATCTCTTGGTAAAATTGAAATTGTGAATGCCTATGTTGGAGCACCTCCCATCCCCTACAACTTGCCCGCAGAAGAGGTACCAGAAGACCTGAACTGGGATCTGTGGCTTGGGCCCCTTCCGGGAGATATTCATTACAATAAGGAGCTGAATCCCCCCATTAGTCTCAATCCTCCAAAAAACGAAGAAATTTGGGGCGGATGGCGCTGGTACAAGGAAATGGGTGGAGGATTTACCACTGACTGGGGCGCACATATGTTTGATATTGCCCAGTGGGGAATCGGAATGGACGGAAGCGGTCCAATGGAAGCAGCACCCATCGGGGATGGCAGCGAATTCATGACCTTTAAATACCACAACGGTGTTGTTCTTACCTCCGAACCCTTTAATGAACAAATGACTAAAGGGGTGAAGTTTCTGGGTGACAAGGGCTGGATTGAAGTCTCGAGGGAACATTACCTGGCTTCTGACGATTCATTGATGCCACCGGTGGCAGAAGAGGGAGACAGTGATGTGCCCTATGAATCCAAAGGCTCCCACCACCAGAATTTCATCGATGCGGTCAGAAATCGTGTAGATCCCACCGTGCCAGTGGAGATCGGACATAGCTCCTGTACGGTATGTACCCTGGGGAACATTGCATGTGAACTTGGACATCCGGTCCAATGGGACCCTGCCGCTCAAACCTTTGTGAATGATGCAGACGGAGCTGCCGCTGCCATGCTTCACTACAATTACAGGGACCCC
Source organism: Bacteroidota bacterium (assembly GCA_034722835.1). Taxonomy (GTDB): domain Bacteria; phylum Bacteroidota; class Bacteroidia; order Bacteroidales. Next base: position 2,100 of record JAYEOJ010000406.1, read on the forward strand.
TATTCACTGTAAGAAGGGTTAGTCATTTCCCTCTATAAATGTTAAAGGCTGTCTCATGATGATATTGAGACAGCCTTTTTTTAACTTTAGCTTATAAATGACCAAAAGATGATCTCCTTTGAACAACTTCTGAATTGGAAAGAAACCGGCTCTTTTCCGGACGACATCCCTCTACTGCTGCAATCCCTGCTGCTGGAGTCGTCAGGTGATTGGGCAAGTGCACACAGGATTGCCCAGAACGATCCATCAAGCGATGGATCGTGGGTTCATGCCTACCTTCACAGAGTGGAGGGAGACCTGGGAAATGCATCCTACTGGTACCGGAATGCAGATCGAAATTTGCCTGGAATCTCCCTGGACGAAGAGTGGGAGTATATTGCCATGGCCCTGCTGGAAAAGAGTTAATCCTCAATTCAGTAACTATGAACAGGAATATTGCGCTGCTACTGCATATACTTTTAGTAGTCTCTCCCCTCTGGGGACAGACCCAGAATAAGGCTGCGGCTTACTATGATAAAGCTGAATATCAGG
>JAYEOJ010000407.1:0-2630 GCA_034722835.1 Bacteroidota bacterium
CCAAACGGATGTTCTCCTTAAGAACTTCCATCCCCACATTGCCCACAACAGATGATGCAACACCCTCATGACCCCAGGAATATTCGAACAACTCCCCGGCACTCGCGGCCTTCCCGACAATATCCCGCATTACCTTCATGGCGATGATCCCCACATTTTTCTCTATGGCCACCGGGAACGCCAGCCCGGGATAATTTCCCCATTTAGAAGGGTTCAGCGCCAGCATTGCCATATCAAAGTCCAGAGCCTCTAACAGGTCCTTTGAACGTTGGGCGCTGTCCATGCTCGAAAACCCGATATGTCTCACCATCCCTTCGCTCTTCATCTGAACCATATCGGCATAAACCCCTCCTTCAATCTCGGATACAAGGTCTTTCTCATTCACCGCATGAAGCATCAATATATCGATGTAATCCGTTTTCATCCGCCTCAGGCTCTCCTCTACCGATCTGCGCGCCATACCTGCTTCCCGCTCATTGATCTTGGTCGATATCATGATCTTTTCCCTGTGTGCCGGAAGAATCTCGCCAAAACGTTCTTCGCTGGTGAAAGCTTGTGATCCGTCGCGTGAAACCACTGTATAATCCGGGGAGGTATCAAACAGGTTGATCCCACTCTTGATGGATTCTTCAAGATGTTTTTCCCATTCACCATTCTTGTTTTTCAGAAATTGTGACCCTCCTCCAAAACAGAGGATTGAAATTGACAGGCCTGTCTTTCCCAAGATTCTTTTAGGCATCGGACCGGAGCTCTGGTCGGAAATCTGCTCGGACATCTGCTCGGACATCTGCTCCTTTTCTGCTTTTGTTCTTAACTTACAAGAGTGATAAAGCCCGGCAGTTGTAACCAGGACTGCGCCTTTGGCTGTAGTAGTCAAAAAGTCTCTTCGTGAAAAATTATTTTTCTTATTTGTCATAGTTGGGATTATTTATTCATTAAGACTTATTTGCACACTGGAAAGCACATCATAGGTGGCCCTGGTATATTTATCAGGTTTGTATGATACCAGCAGCTGGTTATGGTATTCCCTGCGTGATATCTTTACATTCCCACTGTACAACTCATTATAATCTGCTGTCAGATGCACCTCAATAAAGATATTGTATTCTCCTTTCGGAACCTCCTCATTTGAACATGAAAATTCCATGTTCACCAACCCTATGGAAGGCGTGGCACTGGTGACTGCATCAAATTCCTCCTGGGAGGCTTCCTCCCAGTTGGTTTTTATAGTCCAGTCAGGACAGATCTCGGGATGGTTGTAGCCACCGTATGAAAGATATTCACTCACAAACAGCGTTTTAACAAAAGTGCCATCAGGCCTTTCAAGCCAGATAACCAGTTGATCTGACCGTGGATAGTCTTCCAGCTCATTCAGCTGAAAAGAAACATTCAAAATCCACTCCCTGGTTTGATTGCATCCGGGAATGATGATCCCCAAACCAATAATAAAAGCTACAAAAACGGATAATACTCTATTTTTCTTCATTTACATCCAATTTTCTGAAAGTGCATCCACAGGTTACTCCACTTTCATCTCTAATTGCGTTTTTTCCAACTTATAGCCAGATCTAAATAATTACTTTAGATGGGATTGTGCCTGGGCAGTTGTTTCCGAGCTTGGCTTTTCCCGTGGAATACGGTTATTTAAATCTCCCAGCCAGGGCCAGAGGAATTGCTGATTTAGATCAACCTGGGTCACCACAACCGGATTCTGATCATTTGCTTCGGCAATGAGTTCTCCTTCCAGATCAAATACACCTGAAGCCATATCATAGGAGGAGGATACAAGATAAATTTGATTTTCAATCGCTGAAACTATTTTTTATGATTTTCGCTTTTTTACTTACCCAACTGTTTTAAAAGCCATTGATTAATTAACACCCATTGTTCCGGGTAAGTCCAGTGCCCTGTATCCTGAAACAGATGAATCTCCTTGGATGCATTTATCACATTGTAGGCTGAATACATTGAGGTTGGAGGACAAGTTACACCGTTAAAGCCCCATGAATACCATCCCGTTTGTGTAACTTGTCTGGCGAAGTTCACCACATCATAATAGAGAGCTGTTTCGATTTTATCATCTGTATAATTCGAAGCATTATCCGGATGGAACATATGAGGCCAACCACCGGCTCTTCCGTTAAGATAGCCACTCAGATCGCTAAGTGCAGGATACATTGCAGCCAAATACTTTATTCTTTTATCCAGACCTGCTGTGATAATTGACAATGCACCACCCTGACTTCCTCCGGTTACAGCCAAATTCGACCCATCATATTCCGGTAAACCAGTAATAAAGTCTACTGCTCTTACACAGCCAAGATATACGCGTTTGTAATAATATTTATCCTTATCATCCAGGTTCATGGTTGGATAGCCACTAAGAGCCCCATAGCGAAGATCGTCGTAAACGCTCTGCTCCATAGTCACCGGAATTCCGTGAATTCCGATCTGAAATGTAATAATACCCTTCTCAGCTAAATCAATATTTCCATAATATGGTCTGATCCCGGCTCTGGGTACAGAAACGGAAGAAAGAGATTTTTAATCTTGTTCTTCCGTTTTTTTTGAAACCTTAATCTCTCAGGCAGCCGATTGGAACTACCAGTACGCCGTCAGACCTCGTGTAA
>JAYEOJ010000408.1:0-10585 GCA_034722835.1 Bacteroidota bacterium
CATCAAAAAAGTGTTTCTTCACATTCAGGTATTCCTTGAAATCCTTGTGATAATCCAGATGGTCCCGGCTCAGATTGGTAAAGATTCCGCCATTGAATTCCAGGCCCATGATGCGTTCCTGGTCGATGGCATGGGAGCTTACCTCCATAAAACAGTACTCACAACCGGCTTCGACCATCTCCCGCAGTAGCTCATTGATCTTCAGGGGATCTGGTGTTGTGTGTGTGGCCGGCAGGGATTCTTCTCCCACGAGCACCTCAATGGTGGAGATCAATCCGGCTTTGAATCCCATGCCCTGGTGCATCTGGTACAACAAGGTGGCAATGGTGGTCTTCCCGTTAGTACCTGTTACACCCACCAGGCTCAGTCCGGTGGAGGGGTGACCATACCATGCCGATGCCATTTGTGCCAGAGCCTTCCGGCTATCTTTTACGCATATGACAGGAACTCCGGAATCGGCTATATTCCCTGCCTCTTCACAAACCACGGCCACAGCACCTGAAACAATGGCACCCTGCATATACTGGTGACCATCGGCCTGTACTCCCCTGATGGCTACAAACAGATCCCCTTCCCCGATGCTTCTGGAATCGAAAGTGATCTTCATCACAGGGGGATCCTGATCACCAAAATGAGTGGTCACCTCCAGGTCCTGTATGATCTCTTTCAGTTTCACTTATCCTTCGTTTATACTCATAGTCAGTACTACTGTGCTGCCTTCCCGGATGAGGCTCCCCGGCAGCTGACTTTGATTCCGTACCGTTCCCCTTCCATCGGCCACCACCTTTAATCCTCTGATTTCCAGCAGATATACAGCATCTTTTAATCCCATATCAACCACATTGGGTACCAGTTGTGAAGAGATGGTCCTGGTGGAGGAAATCACCCCCTCCGGAGTGCTTTTTGTGGAGACCCAGAGGCTTTCATCTCTCTCCTCATTCAAGGTGAGATTCAGATAGTCAAAAGCAGAGGAGAGCGCATCGCCGCTGCCACTCTTGGAATAGGGGGCCTGCAGGGTCTGTTCTGCAAGCTGTGTCCGGCCTTTCTGCAGCTCATATTCTCTTACATAGATCCGGTCGGTAATGTCCCGGAAGATGGGTCCAGCCACCACATTTCCATAGTAGATCTGTTTGGATGGGGCATTGACCACCACAATGCAGGAGTATTTGGGTTCATCCGCCGGGAAATAGCCCACAAACGAAGCCTGGTACAGCTGGGTATAGCCCTCCTTGTTAAGAGAAACCTGTGCGGTCCCGGTCTTCCCGGCAATTTTGTAGTGGGTGTTGGCCAGGTTCCTGGCGGTCCCGTTTTCCACCACCCCTTCCAGCATCTTCCTGATTTGACCCAGTGTCTCCCGGGAACAGATATGATTGTTTAACACTTCCGTCTGTCCCCGCTTGACCACCTTCCCGTGGGACCGGATCTCCTCCACAAATAAAGGTTTCACCATCTTCCCGTTGTTGGCCACCGCATTGTATAGTGCAAGAATCTGCATGGGGGTCATCATGACCTCGTAGCCCATGGACATCCATGGAAGGGAAATGCCCGACCAGGAATCGTTGTCGGGATATTTAATACTGGGCTGCCCCTCTCCTTTGATCTCTATTCCCAATTTCTGGTTGAGCCCTAATTTATACAGGCGGTTTATAAAGAGCTCAGGCTTTTCTTTATAGTTTTCGTAGGCAAGTTTGGTAATCCCCACATTGGAAGACACCTCAAAGGCACGCTGTACAGTGATCTCCCCAAGTGCCTCACGCTGGCTGTCTATCACCTTGTGCTGGTAATATATGGTCTCGCCATTCCCAACATCCACGGTACTTTCGGGCTGAACATGGCCATCCTCCAGCAGGGCGATCATGGAGGCCAGCTTGAAGGTGGAACCGGGTTCGGTGGATTCCCCGATGGCATAATTGTAATCCTCCGAATAATTTCCATCCTTGTCCCTGGAAAGATTGGCGATGGCCCTGACCTTGCCGGTTTTTACTTCCATCAGGACCACGCAGCCATGATCTGCACCGTGACGGGATAGCTGTTCAATAAGGGCATTCTCCGCCACGTCCTGGAGATCCACATCAATGGTGGTGACCACGTCCTGGCCATCTTCGGGTTCTATTTCATTGGCATCGTTGATGGGCATCCAGTCGTCTCCCCGAATCTTCCGCATCAACCTGTATCCTTCGATCCCTTTCAGTTCTTCATGATAGGCACCCTCGATCCCCACCACTGATTTCTGGTCATCGTATATGTATCCCACCGTTCGTGCTGCCAGGAGATCATAGGGCCTTTGTCTTTTGTTCTGCTGTTCGATTATCAATCCGCCCCTGTATCGCCCCAGCCTGAAAATGGGGAACTGTTTCACCTGCTGTAGCTGTGTGTAGGTTACCTGGCGCTTGACCAGATAGTAGCGGTTGCCTGCTTCCCTTTCTTTTACCAGCTCCCTTTTATAGGTTGACCAGTGACGGTCCTGAAACAGAGCGGAGAGGGACTTTGCCAGCTCATCCACTCCTGCATCGAAAATTTCCCGTGTAAAGGATTCCGAACGGAAATCCATCCGGATCTCATAGTAAGGAACCGATACGGCAAGGAGCCTGCCATCGGAAGAATAGATGTTTCCCCTGTTGGGCTCAATAACCGTATGACGGATGGTACCGTTCTCTTCCCGGGCCCACTTGTCCTTTTCGAACATTTGCAGATGAAGCGCTTTTCCGAGAATAAGCAGGCCAATAACTAAAACTCCCAGGTACACCAGGGAGGTCCGTATCAGTATGTCGCGCTTCAATGACATATTACTCTTCCTTATAAATCAGTTTCTTGGGGGGTTCCAGATTCTCTTCCAGACCCAGCTCATATCTGTATACCAGACGCTTCACCTCCGACTGCCTGCTGATTTGAACCAGTTCGGAAGAAGTTGAGATCGACCTGGCCCGCATTTCCTTCACATCCCTTTGCAGGCTATTGAGATGGATCACCGTTTTCTCTGCATGGTTTCTGTTGGCAATGGAGAGAAAAGCGATCAGGACCAGCAGCAGGATAAAGCGACTCTGCTTTAGCACCGCTTTCCGGGTCAGAACATTGCCATCCAGGAGGTCCCGAAGGGAAAAACTCTTCTCCTTTTCCTCGATGGACTGGTCAAATTCTACGTTTCTTTTCTCCCTGCTCATGATTCGATTCGTTCAGCTATTCTCAATTTGGCACTCCTGGCCCTGTTGTTCTCCCTGATCTCCTCCTCCGAGGGGGTGATCACACTCCGGTTTACCAGTTTCCAGGCCGCTTGGACATTTCCGTAAAAATCTTTCTCGATCTCTCCCTCCAGATTCCCCGATCGCAGAAAATTTTTCACCATCCGGTCCTCAACGGAGTGGTAGGTAATCACCACCAGTCTGCCACCTGGTTTCAGACATGCAGCAGTCTGCATCAGCATCTCCCCAAGGGCCTCCATTTCGTGGTTCACTTCGATCCGCAGGGCCTGGTAAACCCTTGCAAGGAATTTACTGGGCTGATTCCTGGGAATGAAGCGTTTCAATACCCGCTCCAGATCGCCCGTAGTTTCGATTCCGGCTTCCTCCCTGGCTGCTACGATAGCAGCAGAAATGGCAGATGCATTCCCGAGTTCCCCGTACGAACGAAAGATTCTTTTCAGTTCTTCCCGGGGAGCCTCATTCAGTAGCTGGGATGCAGTCCGCTTGCTGCGCACATCCATGCGCATATCCAGTGCTGCATCTGATTTAAATGAGAAACCCCTTTCAGGTTGGTCGATTTGATGAGAGGAGATACCCAGATCAGCCAGAATGCCATCTACTTTTTCAATGGCATGGTATCTGAGGTAGTGTTTTAAGTATCTGAAGTTTGCACCGACAAAAATGAGCCGCTTATCTGCCGGAACATTAGCAAAGGCATCCTGATCCTGGTCAAATACTACGAGCCTGCCATTTTTACCCAACTTTTTTAGAACTTCGTGAGAGTGCCCCCCTCCACCAAAGGTCAGGTCTACATAACTGCCCTTTGGTCTAATATCTAATCCTTTGATGCTTTCATCCAACAATGCCGGCTTATGATAGCCCATTATTTATCCAGTTCATCGATTGATCCGCCTAAAATTTTCTCGGCCATAACAGCAAAATCATCGTCGGCCATACTGACCTTTCCATACTGATCCGAAGCCCAGATTTCAATCTTTCCACTCTGCCCTGCCAGCACCACCTCATCATTGATCCCCGCGAACTCCATCAGGCGCTTCGGAATAAGCATTCTGTTATTGGCATCCAGGGATACCTCTGCGGTCCCTGAAAAAAACATCCTGAGAAAACGTGCATGCTCCTTGTTATAGGGATTTGTTTTTGAGCGAATGATCTTATTCTGCCGCTCCCATTCCTCCATGGGATACATGATCAGGCAATTCTCAAACAGATCACGCTTCAGCACAAAACCATCCTGAACACCCTCCCTGCTCTGCTTTTTAAAAGCAGCCGGGAAAGAGAGCCGTCCCTTGGAATCAAGTCTTACTGTATAGTCTCCTATAAACGTAATCATGCGATTTTCACAGGTTTAAGCGTAAAAGTAGTACTTTTTCACCACTTTGTACCATTTCACCCCACTTTTTCCCACTTTGTTAATAACTTATCTTTTAATACTTTTGTCTTTGCACTATGGGGCAGCACTGTCCGGAGGAAAAAATCAATGGACGAAGCGACACACAAAAAGAACTTTAAACCCGTCAATATCAGGGACTTATTCATGGCTAAAAATCCGAAAATGGGTCGTTGGATCCCCGGATTCATTTACCGTTTCTTTTCCCGAATGCTTCGAATCGATTTTATGAATGACCCCATTCTGTACAAGCATGGATATAAGAAGGATGTGGACTTTGCCAGGGCCTCCATAGAGGTTTTCAATGTTACCCTGGATGTGAGAGGAAGGGAGCATCTTCCTCAGGAAGGGCGGTTTATCTTTGTGGCCAACCACCCCCTGGGCGGATTTGATGGCATGATGATCATCAGTGAGCTGTCCCAGAGCTATCCTCAGCTGAAGGTCCTGGTAAATGACATTCTGACCAATGTAAAAAACATGGACGGTATCTTTGTGCCAATCAACAAGCATGGAGCCCAGGCCAGGGATAATGTACGGCGCATCAATGCCATTTTTGAGTCGGATGTGCAGGTGATGACATTCCCGGCCGGACTGGTCTCACGAAGAAAAAAAGGAGTCATCAGGGATACGGAATGGCAAAAGAGTATTATAACCAAGGCCAAGCAAGCCAAGAGGGACATCATCCCCATTCACGTAACCGGCAGATGTTCCAATTTCTTTTACAACCTGGCCAATCTCAGGAAGTTCCTGGGGATCAAGGCCAACCTGGAAATGTTCTTTCTTCCCAACGAATCGTACAAGCACCGGAATAAGCACTTTGTGATTACCTTTGGGAAGGCAATTCCGTATCAGACCTTTGACAAGCGTTTTACTCCCAATCAATGGGCAGAACGGGTCAAGGATTATACCTACTCCCTGATTGAAAACCCGGAAGGTGAGTTCAGCGATATCAACAATTAAGCCATACAATGCAAATGAAAGATTTAATACCCCCGGTTCCCCTGGATGCCCTGAAAGAAGAACTTTCAAATGAGCGTTTCATCCGGAAAACCAATAAGGCAGGAAATAAGATTTACATCATTAATGCCCAGAACTCTCCCCATACCATGAGGGAGATCGGACGGCTCAGGGAGTTAAGTTTTCGAAATGCCGGTGGAGGGACGGGGCTGGAGTGTGACCTGGATGAATACGATACCGGGGAGGACTCCTACCAGCAGCTGATTGTCTGGGATCCCGATGAAGAAGCCATACTGGGTGGATACCGCTTTCATATCTGTGATCCCAGCAAGTGTATCAAAAACGGGAAAGTCAAGCTGGCCACATCTAAGCTTTTTGATTTTTCTGACGAGTTCGTAAGTGACTTTGTGCCACATATGATAGAGCTGGGACGATCCTTCGTACAGCCCATATATCAATCCACTTCCCTCAGGCGAAAGGGACTCTATGCGCTGGACAATCTTTGGGACGGACTGGGAACCCTGGTGCTGGACTTTCCTGACAAGAAATTCCTGTTCGGGAAGGTGACCATGTACCTGCACTACCACCAGTTGGCCAGAGATATGATCCTCTTCTTTCTGAACAAGCATTTTCCGGACAACGACGGACTTGTCACACCAAAAGAACCATTGAAAATGGCCACCGACCGGGCCAAACTAACAGCCATCTTTACCGGCCAGGGCTACGAGGAGAATTATAAGATCCTCTCCAGGGAGGTGCGGGCATGCGGTGAGAACATCCCCCCGCTGATCAATGCCTATATGAATCTCTCACCTTCCATGAGGACCTTCGGTACCGTTCTGAATAAGGGATTTGGTGATGTGGAGGAGACAGGGATTATGATAACCATCAATGATCTTTATAAGGCCAAAGTGGAACGGCATGTCCAGGATTACGTGCCCAAGACCCTGCAAAAGATCAGGAATATCAGGAGAAGAAACCTGAAGATAGCCAAACTGAATACCCGTTTTAAGTTTTATAAGCGGAAATAGAAGAAGGCATCCGGAGAATCGGAAGCTGCTTAGTAAGCCCGTGTATTGATCCCGTGTATATAGTTCAGGAAAGAGGTGCTGACCACTTTATTGCCTCCCGGGGTGGGATAATCACCTGTAAAATACCAGTCGCCCAGGTCATTGGGAACTGCCTTGTGCAAGTTTTCTATGCTCTGATATACAATCTGAACCTCGGCCTTCACATCTGAGTCGGTAAGCATTTCTGCAATTTTCTTGCTCACCTGTTGCCGTGTAAAGGGCTTGTATATATCTTTCACATAGTTGACATACTCCTCCTTGGGAAAGTCCTTCTGCATATCACACTTCTTGTAGACTTCGTTGATCACATGTTCCATCTTATTCTCCCTGAGAAGCTCAATGGCTGCCTGGAAGGCCGTGAAATCGCCCAGTTTTGCCATATCGATCCCGTAGCAGTCGGGGTACCTGATCTGGGGTGAAGAGGAGACCACCACGATCTTTTTGGGGCTCAGCCGGTCCAGTATCTTGATAATGCTCTGCTTCAGTGTGGTTCCCCTGACAATGCTATCGTCAATAATGACCAGGTTATCCACACCCGGACGAATGGTTCCATAGGTAATGTCATACACGTGGCTTACCATATCCTTCCGGCCCTTGTCCTGGGAAATAAAGGTGCGCAGTTTCAGATCCTTAATGGCCACTTTCTCAATGCGGGCACGCTCGGTCATGATCTTCAGAATATCCTCCTGGCTGCATTTCCCTTTCAGTTCGATCAGCTCTTCCATCTTCGTGCTAACCACATGATCCTCAACACCTTTCACCATTCCATAAAAGGCCGATTCTGCAGTATTGGGAATAAAGGAGAATACCGTGTCCTCCACTTCGTAGTTGATGGCCTCAAGGATCTGGGGGACCAGCATTTTACCCAGTTTCTTCCGTTCGTTGTAGATCTCCTTATCACTCCCCCTGGAAAAATAGATCCTTTCAAATGAACAGGACTTCCGCTCCTGCTCCTCCCTGACGCGATCAATGGAGAACTCACCGTTCTTTTTCACCACAAGTGCATGTCCGGGGGGCAACTCTTTCACGCTCTCAAACTCCACATTCATTGCGGTCTGAATCACCGGGCGCTCAGAAGTTACAATGACCACCTCTTCGTCACGGTAATAATAAGCAGGCCTGATTCCCCAGGGATCCCGCATGGCAAACAGATCGCCATGTCCCAGCATCCCTGCTACCGTATACCCTCCGTCCCATCTCTTGCTGGCACCTGCCAGCAACTTCGACACATCAATGTTCCTTCCGATCTGCTCGGTAATGTCCACATTGGTATAACCCTGTGATTTATAGTGGTCAAACAGGCGCTGATTTTCTTCATCCAGGAAGTGCCCCACCTTCTCCAGCATGGTCACCGTATCGGAATATTCTTTGGGGTTCTGTCCCAACTCAACGAGGATATTGAAAAGCTCATCCACATTGGTCAGGTTAAAGTTCCCTGCCAGCACCAGGTTACGGGTACGCCAGTTGTTCTCGCGCATCACCGGGTGAAGATTGTTAATGATATTGGAACCAAAAGTTCCGTAGCGAAGATGCCCCAGGTAGGCCTCCCCCACGAATGGAAGGTTTGCCCTGGCCCAGCCGGGATCGTTAAAACTATCTGGATTTAAGCTCTCGGCTTCCTCGAACCTGGAATAGATCCTTTTGAAGATCTCATTGATGGCCGAGGAACCGGTTTCCCTCCGACGGTTGAAATAGTTTTTTCCCGGGGGGGTGTCCATTCTCAGACTGACCACTCCTGCGCCATCCTGTCCCCTGTTCCGCTGTTTCTCCATCAACAGGTAGAGTTTTTCCAAACCATACCTCCAGGAGCCATATTGCAGTTGGTAATATTCCAGTGGTTTGAGCAGGCGAACCAGTGCTATGCCACACTTGTGTTTTACTTCGTCAGTCATACCACTCTCCTGCTAATCAGTACTTTTTAAGTTAATATAGTCCTCCCTTATGATTGAATTCGGAAAAGCCTTCCTGATTTTGTCCTGCAGTTTCAGCGCGTCACTCTTCGTCCTGCAATCGCCCACATAGACTTTAAAGAAGGGTTCATCATATCGGTTATATGCATCAAGGCCCGGGTAAAGAGAGAGAAACCTGGCCCTCACCTGTTGCTGTTCTTTCTTGGCACCAAGGCCGCTTTCAGAATAGATCCTGATTCGATATCCCAGGATGCCTGAGGACTTCATGTTTTTGGTAATCAGCTTATTGTAATTGGCTAACATCAGGCTGTCAACCTCAATAGTAACCCGATCGCCTGATCCACCCTCCTGTAGTGACAGGAGCAGATCCCCCTGGTTAACAGACCGGTTTCCCTGGGCCATCAGGGTGCATACCGAGAAGATAATTGATACGAGTAAAAGTAAGGAACGTGTCATCCTGCTATTTTGTGTGGACAAAATTAATCAAATTTGCAATCTGTTGGCATACAATTAATAAATTGATTACATTGACTCTCCTCGCAGAGGACTGCGAGGCATCGTCGATTAATTATTAATATTAATTCACCTGATGCAGACGGAATTGCGCAAGAAACAGAGAAAAAGAGAAATTCTGGCGGGATTAATGATAATCCTGGCTGTATCAAGCTACATTACTTCTCTCCTGCTGGATTTCAATTTTGTTAGTCCCTTCGCCACCCTGCAGGAGGACCTGTCCTATCTCTCGAACCACGTCAGAAATCTGCAAATAAGCGTATGGGCCTGGTTGGGGACTTCTCTGATTACCTTCCTGGCCATTCCACCCTTCCTGCTCGTGTTCCATAAAAGATTGAAAGTATTTCACTATGTGAACGGCATCTGGTTGCTGGGGGCATCGGCCGGATTCCTGATGATGGGCATCTCGGGAATCGAACTTTACCAGGAACTGACACGGGGAGTGCTAAGCAGCATGAATGAGACAGATGAAGAGATCTGGATCAGGCTTCTTGGCCTGTTTCATGATGAGCAGTTTTACAGGCGCATTGGGAGCAGTTTTGTGGGCCTTTTCGCCGTTGGCCTCGGACTCATCAGATTTAAAATGAGAAGAGTTCCCATTGTTACCACGGTGCTGTTATTCATCTGCGGTCCCACCATGATCTTTTTTAACTGGTACGATCCGGAACATTTGATCAGAACCGCAGCCATGGCAGGAATCGTGATCGGGGTGACCATCTTCTCAGTAAGGGTAATTAATAAGGGATTAGAAGAGAACAGGGAAGCACTTACTCCATAGCCTCAGAAAGTTCATCGGTCACATTCACGTTGTGATAGACGGACTGTACATCATCATCGTCTTCAAACTCTTCAATAATCTTCATAATCTGTACTCCCTGCTCCAGTGTCAGATCCAGGGTATCGTTGGCAATCCTTTGAAGTTCTGCACTTTCCGGTTCCACGTCCAGTTCCTGCAGCTTTAACTGTACGTTATGAAAATCCTCCATGGGAGTGGTGATCATAAAAGTACCCTCTTCCAGATCGATCTCTTCTACACCAGCATCAATAAGCTCCAGTTCAAATTCATCCGGATCCAGGTCCCCTTTGGGCAGACTGATGATTCCCTTTCGATCAAACATGTAAGAGAGCGAACCATTGGTCCCCAGTTCTCCACCCCGTTTGTTAAAAATGGATCGGACATTGCTGACGGTCCTGTTTCTGTTGTCAGTCAGGCTATCAATAAAAACAAGAACTCCGTGTGGAAGCTTTCCCTCAAAGCTCAGTTCCATAAAAGAGGAGTTATCCCTGTCAGCTTTATTAATGGCTCTCTGGATGGTGTCCTTGGGCATATTCATTCCCCGGGCATTCTGGACTGCGGACCGAAGTCTTGGATTCGCCTCCACATCCGTGCCACCAACGCTGGCAGCTACCGTGATTTCCTTAATTAATTTGGTGAAGAGTTTTCCCCTTTTGGCATCATTAGCGCCTTTCTTGCGCTTGATGGTCGACCATTTGCTGTGTCCTGACATAATTCCTGTGCAATGTTTACTACAAAATTAGAAAAATGCC
>JAYEOJ010000409.1:0-10581 GCA_034722835.1 Bacteroidota bacterium
TGAACTCGTTTCAGACAGTCTGATCAGGGAGACCGTTGAAAAGCTGGGCTACAGGTCTGCCGGGAAGTTATAAAGGATGACGTTAAACGATTTACATACTGGTGATTCCGCAACCATAGCCAGGATCAGGGGACGGGGTGCTTTCCGGAAGCGCCTGACCGAGATGGGCTTTATTCGTGGCAAGAACATCACTGTTGTGAAGTCGGCTCCTTTAAAAGACCCGGTGGAGTACCGAATCCTGGATAGCAACATCTCATTGCGCAGGAGTGAGGCAAGCCTTGTAGAGGTGATTTCCGAGAAGGATTACCAGGATGTAAGGCCGGGAAGACCTGCCACTATTTCTGATCCGTTTCAACGGGGCCCGGTGATACCCAGGCCGGGAAAAACCATTGATGTGGCCCTGGTGGGGAATCCCAACAGTGGAAAGACCACTCTTTTTAACCGGGTCTCCCGCTCCAGGGAGCATGTGGGAAATTATGCCGGAGTTACGGTCGAATCAAAAGAGGCACTTTTCTACCACAAAGGCTATACCTTCCGTATTACGGATCTTCCCGGGACCTACTCCCTCTCCGACTACTCAAGCGAAGAACGCTTTGTGAGAGAGCATATTCTGAAGAACAAGCCCGATGTGGTTGTCAATGTGGTTGACGCCAATAACCTGGAACGGAACCTTTACCTCACGAGTCAGCTGATCGATATGGATGTGACCGTGGTACTGGCTCTGAATATGTATGATGACCTGTTGGCCAAAAAGGATAAGATTGACCTGGGATTACTAAGTAAATTATTGGGAATCAGGATTGTGCCGACGATCAGCAGTCGTGGGAAAGGCATATTCAGATTGCTGAACCATGTGATACGCGTTTTTGAAAACCAGGATCCCGATATCAGGCATGTCCACATAAATTACGGGGAGGAGATTGAACATTCGGTTCATAAACTTCAGCAGCTTATTCGTCTTACACCGGAACTGACCGACCACTACTCCTCCAGGTTTCTTTCACTGAAGCTTCTGGAGCAAGATGATAACTGTGCTTTTTTGCTCTCAGATGCGAAGAATTTCATGGAGATTAAGGACAGGGCAAGGGAGGAGAATCGTCGAATCAGCAAGCTCTTCAAGGAGGAAACGGAAACTTTAATCGCGGATTCCCGCTATGGTTTTGTGGCCGGGGCGCTTAAGGAGACCATGAAAAAAAGCGGGAGTGATCCCGGTTTCTCACGCTCACAGCGGATCGACAGAATTCTTACGCATAAATACCTGGGACTTCCCATTTTCCTGGGTTTTCTATGGCTTATGTTCCATGCCACCTTTACCCTGGGGAACTATCCCATGGGATGGATCGAAAGGGGGGTGGAACTACTGGGGCAGTTTATCAATGCAAATATGGCGGAGGGGATGTTCCGGGATGCGCTTGTGGGCGGAATTATCGGAGGTGTTGGAGGTGTGATTGTTTTTCTTCCCAATATCCTGATACTCTTTTTCTTTATCTCCCTGATGGAGGACACGGGTTATATGGCCCGGACCGCGTTTATCATGGATAAAGTGATGCACCTTTTTGGTCTGCATGGCAAATCCTTCATCCCCCTGATCATGGGTTTTGGTTGCAATGTGCCCGCCATTATGGCCACAAGAACCCTGGAAAACAGGAACGATCGCCTGCTTACCATGCTGATTATTCCTTTTATGTCCTGTAGCGCCAGGCTGCCTGTCTACGTACTGGTGGCCGGAGCCATTTTTCCTACGAAGGCAGGGAATGTCATTTTCATGCTCTACATGGTTGGGGTAATTTTTTCCATGTTGATGTCCATCCTGTTTAAAAAGACACTGTTTAAAAATACGGAAGCACCCTTTGTTATGGAGCTCCCCATGTACCGGAATCCCGGAATCCGGGTAATCCTGCGGCACATGTGGACCAAGGGAGCGCACTACCTGAAAAAAATGGGAGGTGTCATCCTGGTGGCTTCCCTGGTCATCTGGGCACTGGGGTACTTTCCCAGAAATGTGGAGTATTCGGTCGATTACGACAAATTAATCTCCCTGGAGCAACAGAAGGGTCCGGAGCAATCTGCTTCCCAAATCACGCTGCTTCGCCAGCGGATGGAATCGGAGCGTCAGAAACACTCCTATATTGGCCGCCTGGGAATGGCTGTTGAGCCTGTGATCAGGCCCCTGGGATTTGACTGGAAGATGGGCATCAGCCTGGTCACTGGTTTTGTCGCCAAGGAAATCGTTGTCAGCACGATGGGTGTTCTCTATCAGGCTGACATGGATGTCGGGGATGAGTCGCACTCCCTGCAGGTAAGATTAAGAGAAGAAGTATATTCGGAAGGGCCCAAGGCCGGAACACCTGTATTTACCGGTCTAACAGGCATGTCCTATTTGCTATTCGTGCTGTTCTACCTTCCCTGTGTGGCGGTGATTGCTGCGGTGGGGAGGGAGTCGGGTAGCTGGAAGTGGGCCGGCTTTGTGCTGTTTTATACGACGGCCATCGCCTGGACCGTCAGTTTTGTTGTATATCAGTTGGGCAGTTTGCTCCAACTTGGATGAAATTACTATCTTACGCCCCCCTATAAATATGTATATACTTAAATATGTAGTATGTTGAAAAAGTTATCCTTTCTCGTATCCATGCCCTTTATGGCATTTTTGATGATCGTCCTGATTGTGGTTCTGGCACTGGCCACCTTTGTGGAGAGTGCTTATACTACCCAGACGGCATGGGCGGTGGTTTATGGAACACACTGGTTCGAGCTCTTGATGCTGCTTATTGCGATCAATATAGCAGGAGTTATGGTTAAGCAAAAATTCTTCAGAAGGAAGAAGATTGTTGTGTTCTTGTTTCACCTGGCATTTATCCTGATTTTAGTAGGAGCCTCCATAACCCGTTTTATCAGTTACGAAGGGAATATGCATATCCGTGAGCAGGCTGCTTCCAATGTGATGCTAAGCAGTAATGCATACATAGATGTGGAACTTGAAGCGAACGGGGAGACCAGCACTTACTCCAAAAAAGTGATGCTGACTGACTTAACTCCAAAGGATTATCGAATGAGCACCCAGGTGGGGGGTGAGAAGATAAAGATTAAATCTACAGAATATCTGATCAGTGCCGTGGAGCAATATATTTCTGCTCCGGGTGGGGAACCCTATATGCAATTGATGCTGGTGACCGACCGTCAGACTACCGTTGGTCTTGCTTCAGGCACTGCCATGGAGGTGAACGGAATGACCATTGGATTTAACCTGGAGGATACTTCAGCCATGGTCAATTTTTATTCCCGGGGCGATATGGTTACTATGTTTGCTCCATTTGCTGTTACCGTGATGCAGATGGGTGGTGGAGAAGGACAGGAATATGCCACAGGTGTTGAGGTCCCCGTCAGGGAGAATACCCTGTATGCCATGGCAAACATGCGCATGGCACTCCAGAGTTACATGCCCTCGGCCAGGAAGCAGATTGTCAGGGCTCCGGCCGAGAAGATGGGTTCACACCTTGCTGCGGTAAAACTTGAGATCAGATACCGGGGAATGGCTTCCGAAGTTTATGTACCCGGACTGGCCCGGTTGAAGGGTCAAGCCGTGGAGGGGAGCATGGGAGATCTGAACTATCGGATCACCTTTGGTTCGAGGGAGATTCAGGTGCCATTCTCGCTTTTTCTTAAAAATTTCGAAGTCGAACGCTATCCGGGATCAAACAGTCCCTCCTCCTTTGCCAGCGATGTGGTATTGCTTGATGAGGAGATGGGAATCCAGGAAGAACGCCGGATATTTATGAATAACGTTTTAAAACACCGGGGATACAGATTCTACCAGGCTTCTTATGATACTGACGAAATGGGAACCATACTCTCGGTGAACAGGGACAGGACGGGGACCCTGGTCACTTATCTGGGCTACCTGGTGCTGATTGCCGGAATGGTGGTGGCACTATTTGTGCCGGGAACACGCTTTGCCATGATTGCCAGAAAATCTGCTCCTGCGGCAAGATCCATGGCCCTGATTATGCTGTTACTGGGTGGAAGCCTCTCACTTTTTTCCCAGGAAGTTCCACCTAAGGATGTGGCCAGGGATTTTGGACACCTGTGGGTTCAGGATAAGGGAGGCCGGTATAAACCCATGAATACCCTTTCAAACGAAGTGGTCAGGAAAATAACCAAGCATGCCCATTATCACAGCTACAGTCCCGACCAGGTTTTGCTGGGCATGATCATGTATCCCGATGTCTGGCAAAATAAAGAGCTGTTTAAGGTGAAACATCCGGAGTTGCATCGCCTGACCGGTTACAGGGGGGAGATGGTCAGTTTTAACGATATGATGGATTCTACGGGGAGTTACCTGCTTTCAAACCTGGTGAATGAGGCCTATTCCAAACAGGTCGTTATGCAAAGTGAACTGGACAGGGAGATTATTAAACTGGATGATCGCCTGAATGCCTTCTACCTGGTGCAATCGGGTGGATTGCTCCGTATATTCCCCGATCCGGGAGCTGAAAACCATAAATGGGCATCGGTCAGTGAAGCCATGATGGGACAGATGAGCTACAAGGAGGATACCATGTCAAATGTGTTTCTTCGTTACCTCGGTGCCCTGCAACAGGGGGATTATGGAGCTGCCAGCATCTATGTGAACCAGCTTCATGACAATCAGTTATCAGATGAGCTCGTTCCTTCCGAGTCAAAACAGCAGATGGAGATCGTCTACAACCGGATCAATATTTTCCCATTACTGGCAAGATTCTATGGAATATTTGGTGTGATCATGATGGCCCTGTCTTTCCTGCTGGTTTTCCGGCCACGAAAGCTTTATACCTTCCTTTTTAAGGTAGGGGTGATTCACCTGGCGGTAGCGCTTGTGGTCCATACAGTGGCCCTGGCAATAAGATGGTACATCAGCGGTCATGCACCCATGAGCAACGGGTACGAGTCGATGATCTTTGTGGCCTGGGTAACAATGCTGGCCGGATTGATTTTTGTGAAGCGATCGGGATACGCCCTGGCGCTCACAGCCATTCTGGCTGCACTGTCACTAATGGTAGCGGGAATGAGCAATATGAATCCGGAAATAACAAACCTTGTACCCGTGCTGAAGTCTCCATGGCTCACCATTCATGTGGCTGTGATTATGGCAGGATACGGATTTCTTGGACTGGCTTCCATCATGGGACTACTCAATGTTGTTATCTATGCTGTGCTGACGCCTTCCAATAAGACGAGGCTGGAGGAAGTCATTCAACAGGTAAGCAACGTGAACCATCTGACCATGATAGTTGGACTATATTTTATGACCGCCGGGGTCTTCCTCGGAGGGGTCTGGGCCAATGAGTCATGGGGACGTTACTGGGGTTGGGATCCCAAGGAAACCTGGGCGCTGATTACCGTTCTGGTCTATGCCTTTGTTATCCATATGCACAGGATTCCCGGTTTAAGAGGGAGCTATGCCTTTAACCTGGCCTCCTTTATCAGCTACAGTTCCGTGATAATGACCTATTTTGGAGTCAACTACTTCCTGGGCGGCATGCACTCTTATGCAAGCGGATCATCATTCAAGGTGCCCCTTTGGACTTATCTAATTATACTGCTGCTTATGGTGCTATCGGTATTTGCTTACAGAAGACAGCAAAAACTATTACCGGAGAAGAGTCAGCAAGAGAAATAAGACTTCAGTAGGGCAAGTCATTCATGTTACTTCGGTCCCTGGAGCCGAAGGCTGTGACGCAATTGGTCCTGTAAGTCTTATGTGGCCTGATAGCCACTCCCAAGGAGTTAAAATCCTTTGCCAGAATGTTCTCCCGGTGGCCCAGGCTTTTTATTCCTTCGTCGATCAGCAGGGAGATTACAATATCAACGGCTTGCTCATACCCGTAAGAGCAGTTCTCCCCAACATGATTGTAGGGATTTCCCAGCAGTGGTTCAAAACGTTTGTTAAAGTCACCGTGACCGGTTCTTCCTTTTTCACCTGATTTTCTGGCATGATCCTGTGCCAATGCCGTCAGATCCTTTTCAGGTATCAGGGGTGATAGCCCCGAGGTTTTCTTAAGATCCTTCCGAAGAGATCGGATGTAACTGTTATTTTCCTGCTGGTTCTCCTGTAAATAGCTTTGCAGGAAGGTACGTTCGAAAAGCGGACCATCAAAGCGGGCCATATTCATAAACAGGATCACCTTTTTTTCCTCTTCATTGAGGTATTCCTGCTCACTGCCCGTATTCAGAGACCTGACCACATCGGCTTCCCATGCAGTCCAGGGATTCGATTGGGCAGTCAGGGTGAGGGGGAGCACCAGGAACAATAGCAGGAGATTTCTAGCTGTCATGATGGAGCAAATAAACTTCATAACCTTCAAGCACTTTAAATCCCATTTTCAGGTAGAGTTGGACGGCAGGGATGTTTTCGCGGTGCACCTCAAGTTTCAGAGGCACCCCTTTATCTAAGGCAAATTCCAGTGAATCTACTGCAAGTTTCCTGCCATAACCTGAGCCCTGCCTGGAGGGTAGCACTGCAAAATGGTGCATCAGAACCCGCCGTCCGTCCCAGGTAAGCCAGGAAGTACCGATGATCCGCTGGTTCATTTCATCTTCCAGGACCAGAAATTTTCCACCCTGGGTATTGCAGCGCTCTATGGTTTCGGAAGTATCACCCCGTTCAGAACGGTAGACTCCGGTCTCTTTCCAGAGGTTTTCAATTTGTGGAAAATCACCGGGCCTGTAGTCTCGGACGATCATAAGATCTTATGCTTTGACCACATACACCTGGCCGGTCTCATATCGGATAACCTTGATGGCTTCACCCTTTTCAATGAAACCATACTCGGATTTTGCATCATAAAGTTTATCCTTGATCATAACCCGGCCCGAGGGACGCAGGACTGTATGTGCCACGCCCTCTTCCCCGATCAGGTCCTGCTGCTCGGTTTCCACCCCAATAAAGCCGTCTTCGGTAAGCTGTTCGCTTTTCAGAGAAAGATTCCCGAAAGCGGTGGTAGTAAGCAGTTTCCGCGTGGCCCAGAGGGAGAATATGACTCCCATCAATACCGCCACCAGGACCAGGCTCAAGGATTTTAACAGGATGCCAAGACCTTCACCGGTAAATTCCGGATCCTCAAATACAACATTGTCCACCAGGCTCAGGGTAAGCCCGGTAATTATCGCAATAATCCCGGCCACACCTGCCACCCCGAAGCCGGGAATGGCAAAGATCTCCACCATGATCAGAATGACACCCACAATAAAGAGGATCAGTTCCCAGTTTTCTGCCATGCCTTCCAGGTAAAGAGGGGCAAAATAGAGGAGGGCCGCTACGATGGAAGCTCCCAGGGCAAAGCCGATTCCCGGCGATTGCAGTTCAAAGTAGATGCCACCGATGATAATCATGATCAATACACCGCTGACCATGGGATTGATCAGAAAACCAATCAATTTGTCCATGCCCGTGGGCGTATAAATGCTCAGTTCATATTCCTCAATTCCGAGTTTTTCGATTACCTCCTCGATGGAAGCTGCTGTTCCCTCGCAATATCCGTGGGCCATGGCCTCTGAAGCGGTAAAAGTCAGGACCTGACCGGTATCGCTGACTCCTTCCACATAGAGTCTTGGGTCCACCATGGCCTCGGCAATGGAAGGATCGCGGTGCCAGGTATAAAGTGTATCGGTACCGGAAATCAGCGTATCCTTTCCATGTGCTTCCGCAGTAGCTCTCATGGTGGCTCGCATATAGGACTGGTATTTGTCAGGTACCTGTTCCCCGGTCTGATTGACCACCGTAGCTGCTCCGATCTTTCCGCCGGGTTTCATATAAATGCTGTCGCAGGCAATGGCGATCAGCGCCCCGGCAGAGGCTGCATTGTCGTCAATATACACATGGACAGGCATGGGGGCATTCAACAGCTTTGTCCGTATGGAATCGGCAGCGCTGACTTCGCCTCCATAGGTATTCAGATGCAGAATAACCACATCGGCATTCATGGACATTGCTTCCTCAAAGGCCTCCTGGGTGATGCGCCAGGTGGGAGCAGCAATATTGTCCTTGATGGCAAAGGTATAGATCAGGGTCCTGCCTCCGGATGAAGTGTCAGGAGCAATCGTATCTGGTGCCAGTACCTGGCTGGTAAGTACCAGGACCAGGAGAGCAGCGAGAACAGTATATGTGGCTTGCTTCATAATGAACTGTATATATCTTCAAAAGTAAGAATATTTTCTGCTAAATTTGTGGGGTCCTTTAAAACAAGCATCCGAATGGAATTAAATAAACTAACAGCCATATCCCCGGTGGATGGACGCTACAGGTCTAAGACGGAATCCCTGTCCGAATACTTTTCTGAATTCGGGCTGATCAGATACAGGGTTATGGTTGAAGTAGAGTATTTTATCGCACTTTGCCAGGCTGGGATTCCAGGGGTATCGGATGTGACTTCAAAACAGCAGGAGGAGCTGAGAGCTATCCATACTGAATTCTCCACAGGGGATGCAGAACGAGTAAAGGATATTGAGAAGGTGACCAACCACGATGTAAAGGCAGTGGAGTATTTTGTAAAGGATAAGTTTGAACAGCTTGGACTGGATAAATACAAGGAATTTATCCATTTCGGGCTTACTTCCCAGGACATTAACAATACGGCCACCCCACTCTCTCTGAAGGATGCCATGGAAGTCACCTATTATCCTCTGCTGGATCAGCTGACCCAGGAGCTGGAAAAACTTGCCACGGAATGGGATCAGATTCCTATGCTGGCCCGTACGCATGGTCAGCCCGCATCTCCAACCAGGCTGGGAAAGGAGATCCGTGTTTTTATTGAGCGACTCGATGTCCAGCTGGAGCAACTGGAAGAAATCCCTGTCCCTGCCAAGTTTGGGGGAGCAACCGGGAACATGAATGCCCATGTGCTAAGCTACCCGGATATTGACTGGTTCAGTTTTGGTGAGCATTTTGTTGGCGAAGTGCTGGGACTGAAACGTTCGTGGCCAACCACCCAGATTGAGCATTATGATAACCTGGCAGCCATGTTCCATGCTTTTGAACGGATCAACACCATCCTGGTGGACCTGGCCAGGGATATCTGGACCTATATATCCATTGAGTATTTCAAGCAGAAGATAAAAAAGGGGGAGATTGGATCTTCGGCCATGCCCCATAAAGTGAATCCCATTGATTTTGAGAATGCCGAAGGGAACCTGGGGATGGCCAATGCCATTTTTTCGCACCTGGCTGCTAAATTACCTGTTTCAAGGTTACAGCGCGATCTTAGTGATTCAACAGTTCTTCGCAACCTGGGTGTACCACTGGGACATACCCTGATTGCCATGCAATCCATGATCAAAGGCCTGGGAAAACTGATTGTTAACGAAACTGCCATACGGGCCGACCTGGAGAAGAACTGGGCCGTTGTAGCCGAAGCAATTCAGTCGGTTCTTCGAAGGGAGGAGTATCCCAAACCCTATGAAGCCCTGCTTGAGCTGACCCGCACCAATGAGGCGGTGACCGGAGAAACCATCCGTAAATTCATTGAAAACCTGAATGTCAACCAGGAGGTGAAACAGGAGTTGTATAAGATTACGCCCTGGAATTATACAGGATTGTAGATATGAAAAGATTTTTCAGGCTTCTGAATTACCTGGTTCCCTACAAATGGTATGTGGCACAGAATGTTCTGTACAATATCATGGGGGCTTTCTTTGCCCTGTTCTCCTTTGCCATGATCATTCCCTTTCTCAGGGTCCTGTTTGAGGACCAGACACTGGTTACAGAGCCCATGGAATTCAAGATGAGCACCGAATATTTCATGCATACCCTGAACTTTTACATTGGGAAAATTATGCTTACTCATGGTGAGGCCGGTGCCCTGATTCTGGTTAGTATAATGGTGGTGGTCTTCGCCCTGCTGAAGAACGGATTTATCTTCGCCGCCAATTTTATGCTGGCACCCATTCGAGCCTTTCTGGTAAGGGATATACGGAATGATATTTACAAGAAGGTGTTGAAGCTTCCCCTCTCTTATTATACCGAGGCAAGGAAGGGAGATGTGATCGCACGGATCTCCAACGATGTTCAGGAGATAGAGGCTTCTATACTCAGCTCCCTCCAGATGCTTTTCAGGGATCCCATTACCATCATCATTTTCATGGCGATCCTCTTTTCGATCAGTTTCAAACTGACCCTTTTTGTGATCCTTGTTTTGCCTGTTTCAGGCTTTCTGATTGGACGAATCGGCAAAAGTCTCCGGAGAACCAGCTTCAGGGGACAACAACGTCTGGGTGAGTTGCTGGCTTTGCTGGAAGAGACCCTTGGGGGTTTAAGGATCATCAAGGCCTTTAACGGGGAGGAGCAGATGAAGGAGGGATTTTTCAGTACCAATCATCGTTTCGCATTGCTGATCCGCAAGGTCGTCCGCCGAAGATACCTGGCCAGTCCGCTCAGCGAAGTCATGGGGACCATTTCATTGATGGTAATTATGGCTTATGGAGGCTCCCTGGTCCTCACTGGGTATGATAAAATGGATGGACCGAGCCTGATTTTTTTTTTAATGATCTTCAGCCAGATCATACCACCGGCCAAAACCATTTCCACGGCCTGGATCAATATTCAAAAAG